>JASJDX010000388.1 GCA_030064975.1 Pleurocapsa sp. MO_192.B19 | reverse complement strand
TTAATCAATGTATTGTCCTCTATATTTGCGCGGAGGCTTATTTTGTTGATTTATTGGTTGCATTTTTGACCAATCTACAACCTCTTCTTCATACACTCGACCACGATATTTTTTAACTACTTTCTTTGTAGGAACTGATTGATGATTTGATATTATTATTTTTTCTCCTTCATATTCCTGACCACGATATTTTTTGACAACTTCGTTAGTGGAAACTGATTGAGAAGGCGGTACTACTGTTTGTTTATTATTGATTTCCTCATTTTTGTGGCGATGGGATTTGGATTTATCTTCAATCCAAATTGTCAAATGTTCCTTACCTCTTACAACTAAAATATTGATACCAAAGTCATTGTATTCCTTACAGATATTGAATACTTCTGTTAGCTTATAGAATTCTAAACTAGCACTTTTCCTGTAAACTAGGTTATTTATCGTATATTCTAAACCGAATTCATCAAAAACTCCTTCAAGAGTAAAATTTTTTGTTGTGAAATATCTTGTTGTTCCAGCCATAGTAACAGTTTGAGGTTTTATTTGATGTACTTATAATACTTAAAAAAACAAGAAAGGAAAAGCATTTTGCTCTCTAATTTATTTTTTGTTATTTAGAATACAAAATAAGCTATATTCTCAAAATTAATTGTAAGAATAAGATAACATTGTACTATTTAAAACTCATGATTCTATTTGATGTATCTATTGAATCTATTAAAATTTAGGCGAAGAAAATAACCACCATCAAATCACCATCAAATATTTAATCAAATATTTGATGGACTGCTTAAAGATAGAATATAAGAATATAGATGCGAATAAAGAAGAAGAGAAACGACTGCCGAGAAAAATTTTTCGGTTTTGAGAACCCCTAACTGATTGTGTTGAAAATATTAGAGATTGCTATCTCAGAATCTATAAAAGTTTGTATCTTTAGCAACAATTCAACAAATTTTCCTGACAAACAATTATCATTACCTTATCCTTCTTATCTCATCATTTATTTTTCAACATTATGTCCTTTGTTGGTCTACATATTCATAGTGACTACAGTTTACTTGACGGTGCATCTCAGATACCGCAGTTAATCGATCGCGCCTTAGAGTTAAAAATGCCAGCGATCGCTTTAACCGATCATGGAGTAATGTATGGAGCGATCGAATTGATCAAAGTCTGTCGTAAAAAGGGCATCAAGCCAATCATTGGCAACGAAATGTATGTGATCAATGGTGATATTGAAGTTAATATTACCGAAAAGAAAAAACGCCATAGAAAATATCATCAAGTAGTATTAGCCAAAAATACTCAAGGATATAAAAACTTAGTCAAGCTAACTACCATTTCTCATCTCAAAGGCTATCAGGGTAGTGGTATTTTTGCTCGTCCCTGTATTAACAAGGAATTGCTAGAGAAATATCATGAAGACTTAATTGTTACCAGTGCTTGTTTAGGAGGAGAAGTTCCCCAGGCGATCTTAAAAGGAGATTTAGCCCATGCTGAAAAGGTAGCCAAATGGTATCAAGATTTATTTGGTGATGATTACTATTTAGAGATTCAGGATCATGGTTCACCAGAAGATCGGATGGTGAATGTAGCCATTGTCAATATTGCCCGTAAATTAGGCATTAAAATTATAGCTACTAACGATTCTCACTTTATCTCCTGCTATGACGTAGAAGCCCATGACGCACTATTATGTATCTTGACGCAAAAGCGAATTACCGATGATAAACGGCTGCGCTATAGCGGTACAGAGTATCTCAAATCTGCCGAGGAGATGAAATTACTGTTTCGGGATCATCTAGAAGATGATGTCATCGAAGAAGCGATCGCTAATACCCTGGAAGTTGCTGAGAAAGTGCAACCCTACAACATTTTAGGTGAACCTCGTATTCCCGATTATCCCGTTCCTGCGGGGCATACTGCCGATAGCTATTTAGAAGAAGTTACTCGCCAAGGCTTATTAGAACGACTCAAATGTCGTAACCATAGTGAAGTCGATCCTGCATATATGCAAAGACTCGAAGTAGAACTCAAGGTAATGCAGGAAAAAGGCTTCTCGACCTACTTTTTAGTAGTTTGGGACTATATTAAATACGCTAGAGATAATAATATACCTGTGGGGCCTGGTAGGGGATGTGTCTTAGGTAATACTCAGGTAATGTTATCTACTGGTCAAGAAATATCAATCAAAGATATTCAAGTCGGACAAGAAGTAATTACGCATCAGGGAAATCTGCAAAAAATTACTCATAAACATGAATACGATTGCGATGAAGAAATTGTCAAACTAAAAGTTACCAATTTAGAATTATCTTTAACTGAGGATCATAAAATTTGGGCAGTTAGTACTGAAGATTGTGTAGTAAATGAATCAAATAAAGCAACTGTCTGTAAACCTACATATACGAGATACTGCCAACCAAAACCCTTTCAAGACTATTCTTTGCAGTGGACAGAAGCAGGGAAACTAAAACAAAACGATTTTGTGGTTTTTCCCAGAGTTCCCTCTACCGAGTCTGAATTAACTTTCGATCTGCTAGATTTTGTCGAATCAAAAGACTACTTACATTTTGATAATGAGTTTTTATGGTACGAAATTGGCACTAATCATTTAGCAACTAAAAAGATTCCTCGACATATTCAATTTAATCAAGATTTTGCCCGACTATTAGGCTACTATATTGCTGAAGGATATTCAAGATTAGGCGAGCGAGAATGTGCTGTTGGTTTTGGTTTATCTAAAAAAAAGACTAATTACGCCCAAGAAATATCTTTACTACTTGAGCGCATTTTTAATTTAGAATCAATTCTTATTCCTCATAAAACGCGCTACTGTTTACAAGTTGTTTGTTGTTCCCAAATTGTCGGCGAGTTTTTAACTGCTTTAGCTGGAAAAGAAGCTAATAATAAACAGATATACGGCAAAATTATTACTCATGGTAAATCGCAATATATCAAGATCTTAATTGCTTACCTTTTTCGTGGTGATGGTCATGCAGGTAATAAAGAAAAAACAACTACGATTAAGTATTCAACCACATCCCAAGTTTTAGCTTCACAGTTGAGACTATTACTCGCTCGTTTTGGTTATTGGTCATCTATTATTGTTAGAAAACAAAAGCAAAAACCTGAGTGTAATCGGGAGTTTTCTGTCAAATTAGCGGGAAACCAGCTATTAAATTGGAATACTGATTTTATGGATTTTCCCCTTGGGATTAAACCACAGAAGTTTTTGAGAAATGATAGCTTTTTTGTAGATAATGACTATATCTATTTAAAAATCACAGCAGTAACCAAAGTTAAACATACAGGTAAAGTTTACGATATAACCGTTCCTGAAGATACATCTTACGTAGGAAATGCGATCGCTATTCATAATTCAGCAGCGGGTTCACTGGTGGCATATTGTCTTAAAATTACTAACATCGATCCGATTCATCATGGATTACTGTTTGAGCGTTTTCTTAATCCCGAACGAAAGTCTATGCCCGATGTGGATACTGATTTCTGTCCAGATCGTCGTAGCGATATGATCAAATATGTTACCGAAAAATATGGGGAAGCTAACGTCGCCCAAATTATTACCTTTAATCGTATGACTTCCAAGGCGGTATTAAAAGATGTCGGAAGGGTATTGGGTATTGACTTTGGCGATCAAAATCGCATCGCCAAAATGATTCCCGTGGTGCGGGGTAAGCCAACCAAACTTAAGGTGATGATCTCTGAAGGTACTCCCGAACCTGCTTTTAAACAAGCTTACGAAAACGAAAGTGTCAAAATTTATAACGATAATAAAGAAGAGGTTGGCACAGTTAAAATTCGTAACTGGGTTGATATGGCAATTCGTATTGAAGGTACGAACAAAACCTTTGGAGTTCATGCTGCTGGCGTAGTAATTTCTTCTAAGCCCTTAGACGAAATTGTTCCGCTACAAAAGAATAATGACGGATCGGTAATTACTCAATATTATATGGAAGATATTGAAGCTTTAGGTCTATTGAAAATGGACTTTTTAGGCTTAAAAAATCTGACTACTATTCAACGGGCAGCTAATTTAGTCAAAAAAACCCAAGGAGTTGTTTTAGATTTAGATCAAATACCTTTAGATGAACGAAAAGCTCTAGAAATTCTTGCTAAAGGTAAGCAGAAGAAACTTCCCGACGATATTCAAGAAACTCATAAGCTTTTCCGTGCCGGAAATTTAGAAGGTATCTTTCAACTAGAATCTGATGGAATGAAGCAGATTACTAGAGACTTAAAACCTTCGGGTATTGAAGATATTTCCTCAATTTCTGCGCTCTATCGCCCAGGACCATTAGATGCAGGATTAATTCCTATTTTTATCGATCGCAAACATGGTCGAGAAAAAGTTAGTTATCAACATCCTCTATTAGAATCAATCCTCAAAGAAACCTACGGTGTAATTGTTTACCAAGAGCAAATCATGAAGATTGCTCAAGAATTAGCGGGCTATTCTTTAGGCGAAGCTGACTTGCTGCGTAGATGTATGGGCAAGAAAAAATTAGCCGAAATGGAGAAGCATCGAGAAAAGTTTATTGATGGTTCAGCTAAAAATGGAGTTAACAAAGAATTAGCTAATGAGCTATTCGATCAGATGGTATTATTTGCTGAATATTGTCTTAGTTATGACACGGAAGTGTATACTGTTGAGTATGGTGGGTTACCTATTGGCAAAATTGTCGAATCAAAAATTAAATGTACCGTTTATACGGTAGATAAAAATGGTTTAGTTTATACTCAACCCGTAGTCCAATGGCACGATCGCGGCGTCCAGGAAATCTTTGAATATACTTTAGATAATGGCGCAACTATCCGTGCCACTAAAGACCATAAGTTCATGACTGTGGAAGGACAAATGCTACCCATCGATGAAATATTTAAACGTGGTTTAGAGCTAAAAGAAATAAATTCTGCTAACGTGTTACAAAAAAGTGACGGGGAAAGCCAACTTCTTTTAGATGTGGGATGATGAGTTGCTCCATCGCTAGAATTATGGCGCTTTGGCGCTTTGGCTAATTGCTAATGGCTAATTGTGCTGTCGCGCGGGAGATGTAATTAGCAGCGAACTATTGCACAAACAACATTCATGTTATGTTAAACGTCGACAACAATTAGCTATTAGCACGAGCGAAGCTAGCACAATTAACAGTATGCGAAATCCCACGTCATTTTATGCGTGGGATGAGCTTAAATAAAATAATCCCTGATTTTGGTTTTGATGACCATAGCAGCATAAGACTAGGTGGCAATGCGAACCAAATGCCAGACAAAGGTTCTAGGAAAAGTCCAACAAGCATTGTGCCTGTTAAAATAACTCCTACAGAGAGGGGAAATACTAATTGTCTACGATATGCCCAAAGACATAATTTACCAATGAGCAACAGAAATGGTGTGAGAAACATACACCAGAAAGCATCTTCTCGCTCAAATATGGGAGCAAATGGATTAGGAGCAATGACATTAAACCAACCATCTTGGGCGATCGCTTTCCACTGATCAAAGTACTGAATGATAACCACTAAAGGGTGAATCGCGCTAACTACAATCCACCACCAACCAGCTAGACGAAGCATAGCAAACTCTCCAAATTCTTTAGGCAATTTAACTATCTTTGGGGAGTACTCCTATTTGCTGCATAACTTCCAGTACTATTACAAACTTGAATTGGACGGCTGCGATTAGAATATCGGGATAGTAAATGTACTGCTAAAGCATTTGCCATTGAATCTGCATATAAGCGACTGCCAACGCCATCAGTTTCTAGGGTAGTTTTGAGTGCTAAAGCAATTTGTTTGATCAGAGGATCGAATAACGAGTCAAGTTGAGGAATTAACTCGACGTTATTAGTTTGATATAGTTCATAACCTAAGTGGGAAATTAGTTTAGTTTCTAAAGAAATTAGCCAAAATTCTGCTTCTTTATCCCAAGTAAAAGATTGAGCAAAATGAGCAGGATAAATGCCGATATCACCTGGAACAGAATTAACTGCATTGACTTTTCCCTCAATTTTTTGCTCTAGCCGAACTACCTTTCCTCCATTGATACAGATACTATGGTAATTAGAGTTATGTTCGGGAATTGAAAAAGCTGGCTCTTGACAACAAGCTATTTGAAGCGTTTCCCATCCACAAGTTGCACTAGAAATGACTGGTAAGCGTGGCAGTAATGAGATAATCTGGTCGTCGCGATCGCTATTATTTTTAATAGTTTTTGTCTTTAGCAATCTACAATCATTCATCATAAGTTCTGAGAGACTCCATCCTCAAGGTGACGGTTCGCGTAATCGATTTTTAGATTAAATTCTTAATTTACAAACCTCCAAAAATTCAGAACCGTTTTTTATCCGTTTGCTGTGGGATTGCCGAGTAAAAAAATTTTGAGAGAACCCTCAGATTTGGGTAAAATAGCTACATGAGTAGCAATACTCAGAGGGCTAACTTGGCGAGCAGACAAAGGTAATGGACGAATGTTATCCATTGGTAGTTCTATCAAAGCAGGAGAATTATCAATAGGAATTCCACAGAGTTCGCCTTGGCGAGTTTGGCTCAGGATTAAAAAGCGTTTTTGCATCCGCCCAGTAGCAGAATTCTGGGGAGATAATTTCTGAGCAAGATTGACAACAGTTACGGTTTCCCCTTCAAAATCTGTTATCCCTAAACTGCTATCTGTTGTATCAGTAATAGGAGGGCAGTTGATTACTTTGAAAATAACACTGATTGGCAAAGCAAAAAAATGATTTGCCATCTCAAACACAAGCACTTTAAGCAAGTTAACATCAGAAGTAATATGAGAAAGTCGTTGGGGGGGAAAATGGGAGTTGAGCATCAGTAAAATATTCTCTGCTAAGAAACTGAGACATTCGTTGTTTTTTGAGAGATTAAGTCGGATAGTAAACTAAGCAATTTCTGCTCAGAGTAAGGCTTGGTTAGATATGCCCTAGCTCCCAATTCAAAAGCCATTTGGCGATGTTTAAGACCACTACGAGAAGTTAACATGATCACATCCACTGGCGAAAAGTTAGCATCTTGACGATAGGTGTATAAAAACTCAAATCCATTCACTGTAGGCATCTCGATGTCACAAATTATGATTTTAATTTCTGGATGCTGATGTAATTGAGTGAGTGCTTCTTGCCCATCTCCCGATTGTAGAACATAACAACCAGCTTTTTCTAACATCAAGACCAACTGTTTTCTTTGAGTAGGGGAGTCATCGACAATTAAGATTGACTGTCCTTGTAGTGCCAAGGTGGAATTTAAGCTACCAGAAGGACTCAGTAATCGATCGCTTGAGTTGGTGCTAGGGACTAAACTCGGCTTTTCTATTTCAGCAGATAAGCTCAGGGGAGAAGTTGAAACTGCAATGGGTTTGGGCAATATCCTAGCTTGCCGAGAAGAGTCAGAGTAACTTCCGTCGTCAAACTGACTCCAAGTCTTGCTAACTAATTCTAAGGGGTCTAATACCATAACCAAACGACTGTCACCGAGGACGCTATAGCCCTGAATATAGCTAGGTAAGGTAGGCTTTTTGCTCAAAGATTTAATTGCTAATTCTTGCTTCTGCATGATTTGCTCTACTTCGAGACACAAGAGTTGGTCTTGCTGCCGTAGCATTAGTAGAGGAGCTATTTTTTGACGGTGAGGAGGAATTGAAGTAGAGAAGGTATCAGTGGGAAAACTGTAAGCTAACAAGCTGGCAAGGGTTCTAATAGGTATTTGTTGTTTTTCTTGACCCTCTCCCCACAAGAGAAATTTTTGAGGGGGATGTCCTTGAATCATCGTTTGGGAGCTAATGCGATCGGGTTCGGGTTGCAACACCCGTTCGATCGACTCTGCCAGTAAGGCATAGGGAAGTCCGTTAGACTGACAAACTAGCATCTCGGCAGTGATTAAGACTAAAGGAAGATGTAGTGAGAATACTGTTCCTTCTCCTGCAACAGAACTAACTGTAACTGAGCCTTGGAGTCTCTGGATCTGACTGCGAACTACATCTAGTCCTACTCCCCGACCAGACAACTCAGTAATCTGTTCTGTTGTAGAGAAACCAGGCTCGAATAGAAGCTCTGCTAGGTCGCTCTCTTGAGCTATTTCTGCTCGCTCGGGGTCAAGTAGTTGCTGTTCTACACCAAGCTGACGAATTCGCTCCCAGTTCAGTCCCTGACCGTTATCTGCCACTTCAATTGTGGTGCGGTTGCCTTGATGGTAGCCATGAATTCTAATCCTGCCAATTTCTGATTTTCCTCGCTGACGGCGTACTTCAGAAGATTCAATACCATGGGCGATCGCATTACGCAGTAAATGAAGTAAAGGATCGAATAAATTTTCGGCAATACTCTTATCAATTAAAATGTTCGTACCACTCAGTTCTAACTGGGCAGGTTTGTGATTAATAGTAACAAGCTGCTTGAGAATGGGTGGAAATCTATTTAAAAGTACACCTAAAGGAAGCATACGTGCTTGAAGCAAATTTTCCTGGGCATGAGTTAGGAGTTTCTGTTTCTTTTTGAGCATCAGCTGGGATTGCCTGACGGAAAAATCAACTTCTTCTATGTTTGACTGCAACTGCACCATTGTCTCCATTACTGATTGAATCAAAATGTGCATCTCGCTGTAAGCATCCATTTCCAGAGGATCAAATCTCTCTGCTGTCAAGGATTGAGCCGAGGAAAGAACACCTGTTTTACTACCTTGGGAATGGGGCAATTTTCCCCTTTGAGCAGAAAAATATTTATCCGACCAATCTCGTATTTGGCGTAAGCCTTGCTGACACCTTTGCAACTGCTCCAGGGTTTTCTGAGTATTCTCCTGGGACTGGTTAGTTTGCAATGTCTGCTGGTTTTGAGCGATCAGTAATTCACCGAATATGGAGTTGAGGCGTTCGAGTTGTAGTAAATCTACCCTGACATCTTTTCCTGATGATTGAGCAGAAAAATCTGATTTTGCTGGTGTTGTCTTCTGCTCGGAAGCAGACTGATGAGAAAAATCTGAGTCTTCAGAAGCTCTACACTCTTGCGGATCTAATCCTATTTTTTGCAAAATTTGGTCTATAGCATCTCCAGTATTCAACTGACTACTAGAGGCAATATCGGGATCTTGCTGCTCTTGCGGTAGAGCAATAGTACCTAATTGTTCGTGATTTTGCTCCACTTGTACTGGCTCTAGGGGAATTTTTGGCTCTGGAGTTACTTCTGCCTCACTTACTGAGTTATCTTCAGGAATTCCTTGTTCGGGAAATAACTTTGAGTTAGTTGCTTTGACGAAATCCAAGCGTTTTCCACTTGTGAAGGGCGGAGTACCTTGGACTAGTTCATCTAAATTAAGAGGAGGAGGAGAAGAAGATGGTCTTTGTGCTGCTAGTTCCCGCAAAGCTATCGAAGGTTCTCCACCATGAGAGCGATCGCCACCGAGGACAGCAATTCTCGCTTTTTGAAAGTCTTCTAAAGCCAGTTTAGCAATTGGGATAGCTTGGTTTGGATGTCGCTCTAGGGCAGTTAAAATTATTTGGGCAAGTTCTTTCATGCCAGAAAGATTATAGGACTCGGCTATGCCGATAAAAAATTCGGCTTCGGAACGTAAGCTAATAGCGACTTGCTCGGAATTCCCCGTTGCCAATATAGCTGACAATTGTTGTAACTCTTGCTGCATACTTTCAGCAAAGATAGAGCCGATGACATCAAATCCCAACTCATCTGAAGTAGGTAGAGGAGCTTCGCGAGCAAAAAAATCTCCTAGTTTAGTTTGTAGTTTGGCGAAAACTACAGCTACTCGGTTGAGAATTTCAGTTTCCTCTGACTCAAGAGTCATTTGGTTCGTAGTTTTATCTGCTTCAAGAGGCGATCGCGGAGATGACGCAGCTATTTCTACGCTCACAGATTCCCGTAGACATTCATAACACTCCCAGAGTAATGCGGATAGCTCCTCGTCCCAATTTATATCAGGGCTATAAAGGGCTTTGAAAACATCTTCTAAATGATGGGCCACAGTGCGAATAGTTTCTCGTTCTACACTAGCAGCAGAGCCTTTGAGTGTA
>JASJDX010000387.1 GCA_030064975.1 Pleurocapsa sp. MO_192.B19 | reverse complement strand
ATATTCTAGCTTGCCAGTTTTACCTATCTCGTTAATAAACTCCCTTGACTCTATTGCGCTACCTCTAAAATTAGAAACTATTGCAGGAGAAGATTTCTATGTTAATCAACATTGGCAAAAATTAGTTGGCACACCCAAGAAAATCACACCTCAACAGCCACAGTCAGAGGATTGCTCTATTGCTTCCTGGTGGAGCAAACAACAGTTATCTGAACACCAACAAAATGTTTTTTCAGAAACTAATAACCAGGATAATCCAATAGAAATAGCTAATGCTATTAATTATCAATGTTTAACTGCTAGCTTGCCACTAAATAACTTGTCTAGGAAGCTAAGTTTAAACTTAGATTCGGAGTATCTACCAACTGCAATTCCTGAGCATTTTGTTCCGTCATGTCTTTTAGATAATCCTCAAATAAATCCAGCCGCCAATTCGACTTTCAGCATCCAAATTGAGCAGAAAAAAGACTGGAGCTATATTAAAATTCCTTTAGCTATTGCTCCTCAAAAATTGCAAGACACAACTACTTCTATATATTGGTTGATCTTGGCAATTAAGCAACCATTAGAAGGGTCTGAAGATAATTCACTTCCAAAGACTTTAGCAGTTCCAGAAACAATAGCAGATCAATTATTAGCAACTATTAGCCACGAACTTAAATCTCCCCTAACAGGTATTGTTGGTTTATCCAGCTTGCTTAAAACACAAAAACTAGGTCAACTTAATCAACGTCAGACTCGCTACATGAAATTAATTCATGGTAGTGGCAAAAGGTTAATGAATATTGTCAACGACTTATTAGAACTTACCAGTTTGGCTACTGGTAAATTGCCGTTACAGCCAGAAATAGTTAATTTAGAATCTTTGTGTCGGCAAGCGTATCAACAGGTTGTAACTAAGCTAGAACCAACAACAGCAGCAAAATTAGACTCAGACTTTATAGGCGATACTCCCCAGTTTCAGATAAATATAGAGTCAGGATTAGGATTGGCGATCGCCGATAAATCTCGCCTATCGAGTATACTTTCTCATCTGATTTTAGAAACAATCCAGTTTTCTGAGCCTCTAAACAATAAATTAGAAATTAAAATTAAATATTTAGAAGATTGGACAGCCATTGTAATCAGCAATGATCTTGAAACAGTTTTCCTTTCATCAGAACAAGTAGTTTCTCAGTTACCACCATTCCCAGAAGATGCTGCCTCTTTAAAACAGCAATCTGGTTTAAATTTAACTATCGCTAAATATCTGGCAAAAGTTCTCGGAGGAGATGTTCTTAGCATCTATTCTGCTAGTAGTTGTCAATTTACTTTGTTATTGCCTGGAGATAGTTCTCAGTTAACTCATTTATCTGCAAATTTAAGTCCAGTAGTCAAACAAGAGCAGCATCATGACCGAGAGGGGTGGCGAGGGAACCTCGCCATATCCAATCGAGGTGTTGACAAAAACGAAAATGCTGTTACTAAACCGCGTCATCTAACTATTTTGTGCATCTATCCTGAACCTGAAGTTATTAATTCAGTGACATCAACTCAGAGTGGTTTAAATTTTAATCTCAAAAGTTGGGCAGAACAAGATTGGTCAACCACTAATGAACAGCAATTATCTTATCAACATCGCATCATTGAAGCTGATGGTTTAGAACAGGCGCATACCCTGGCTCGTATTTGGCAGTTAGATGTAATAGTTTTAGATGGCTATAAAATTGTCAATCCCTCTCAATATCTGCGATCGCTCCAAGAATCAGAATATTTGTCTGCTCTGCCTTTAATCACTCTCGATACCAGAACTACCGAAGCAGCTAATCAAATTGACGGGTTAAATGTATATCCTTGTTTACTTCCTGCTGAATGTCGCAGTGTTAGAGATTTAATGCAGGTAATTCAAATTGCCACAGGGTTAGAACATTAGACAATTGACAGTTCATTAAGTTGTAGTGTGTAGAGTAAAGACAGTGATTTCTGGGCGACTGTTAAAACGCAAAGGCAAACCTGTCATACCCAAACCACGATTGGTATATTCAATAGTATCTTCGACTTGGTTCAAACCGACAAAATATTTTCTACCCCCAGGAGGTAATACTAAAGGGTCAAGAAAAGGAATTCTGATTTGTCCTCCATGAGAATGACCTGATAATTGTAGAGCAAATTTGTGAGTTTTGGCACTTATCCCAATATAGTCTGGTTCGTGAACTAACAATACAGCAACATTATCATTTGGTAGTTGGCTAATTACTTTTTCTAGGTCTGGTTTGCCCCAATAGGGATCATCTACTCCAGCAAAAGCTAGTTTTTCTGTACCGCGCTTAATCACATAGACTTGATTGTCTAAGTTAGTTACATTACTATCTACCAAAGTTTGTTTAAGTAAATCCGTAACTTTATCCCAATGATCGTGATTGCCTAAAACTGTCAGAGTACATTCGTGGGATACTAGTTTACTTAATGTCTTCTCTAGTTTTTTGAGATTAAAACGCTCATATTTAGTAATAAGATCTCCCGTAATAGCGATCGCATCTGGTTGTTGTTGGTTGACTAATTTTACAATCTTATTTAACCGTTTTTCAGGCATAAAATGACTACTATGGAGATCACTAATCTGAACAATTTTAAACTCATTAAATGCGGGACTTAAGTTAGGAATTGCTAGCTGAATTGGCACAACTTCAATCCAGTTTGGCTCTATTTTTGAACCGTAAATATAACAACAGGTTAATAGGGTAATTACAATTACAGTAATCTTACTGAGCCATCTTTTAATAGTTTTAAGTAAAGGAGAGTAATGTTTCACTAGCATCATAAAAATGGTAACCAGACAAGAACTACTTTTTTATAGTAATCTTTATTCACAAGTTTTGACATTCTGCAATACTCTCTAGAAAATTAATTATCTGTATAGAGCAATCTAAATTTTGTTCGAGAGTCATTAATAATAATTTAATCATTAGCTAAAAGCTAAAAGCTAAAAGCCAAAAACTAATTAAAAACAAAAAATTTTAGATCTTGAAAATTATTTAAGTTATGAGATATTTAAATCAACACGCAATTATTACTGGTGGCTCTAGTGGTATTGGAAAAGCTACAGCGAAGTTATTAGCTCAACAAGGAGCAAATCTTTCCCTAATTGCTCGCGATCGCCATAAACTAGAACAGGCTCAAGAGGAGATAGCAACACTAAAAGTAGATTCAAACCAAAAAATATCAATCCTAGCGGCGAATGTAGCGAACCAGCAAGAAATAGAAACCGCTATCCAAAAAGCGATCGCCGAATTGGGAACACCAGAATTACTAATCACTTCGGCAGGAATGGCTCACCCTGGTTATTTTACTGAAATGCCCTTAGAAGTCTTTGAACAAACCATGGCAGTGAACTATTTTGGTTCTTTGTACAGCATTAAAGCTGTTTTACCAGCGATGGAACAGCAACAGCGAGGTAATCTAGTCTTAATTTCTTCTGGGGCAGGATTAATCGGCATTTATGGTTACACTGCTTATTGTCCTGCGAAATTTGCCTTGAGGGGGTTAGCAGAGTCTTTACGTGGAGAATTAAAGCCCAAAGGCATCAAAGTAATAATTGTTTATCCTCCTGATACTGATACCCCTCAATTAGCGGCAGAGAATAAAATCAAACCCCCCGAAACTAAATTGATTACAGCCACAGCGAAAACCTGGACAGCTGATGCGGTGGCTCAACAAATTCTTCAGGGGGTGACACAAGGGAGTTTGGCGATCGCTCCTGGAACAGAACTCACGATTTTAAATCGATTTCATAGCTTGCTTGCTCCTTTATTGGACTGGTATTTTGACCGAATTATTAAACAAGCCAAGAAAATTAATAATTAACAACTAACAATTACTTAGTGAATTAGTAATCAAATAAACAAATTAATCTATCTAGTGTCTGAGAGTAAGAAATTAATCTTAGAGAGTAAAGTTATCTTTAAAATCTTGTCTCGTCATGGGTTGACTAACCAGAATCCCTTCTTCCCCTAAGTTCTGGAGGGGTTTCCCTTCAACGTTAATCCAAACAGGCTCGCCACGGTTAGAACTGGTAGCCGTATAAATAACTTGGGCTAATCTGCTACTCATAGAAGCACTGCCACCACCAGACACAAATTCTTGAGACAGATTAATATGAGTTCCCTCCTTGTCCATAGTTAAATCAAGTAACTTAGTTCCCTGAGGAATAGTTGTAGTATATTGCGAACTTTCAGGTGGTCCAGCAAAAAGAGTTTCCAAAGCAGTTTCCAAAACACGCTCAGACTTAACCGACTTTTGAAAAGTCATAGTATTAGAAACCAATTCAATACTGTCACCCGTTGGGTTGAGCCAACAAACTTCAACAATTTTTTCTTGAGTAATGGGTTCTGGTACAGCGGGAACTTCTTCTTTAACGATGGGAGAGGGTTTAGGCTGAGAAATTCTCATTTCTCGTTCCAAGGCAGATTTTGCCCACCAAGCAGCACCTCCTCCCGCCGCGATAATAATTCCTGTAATTGCTGCCACTACAGGAAGAGAAAAACGATTTTTGTTACGATCCTGCATGGATTATGCTCCTGCTTAAGAGAAATAGGTAAAAAGATAAAAGAGCTAAGTTTTAGTTCAGGGAATTGCTTTCATCTCTTTTGAAGACAACCGCGTTGCTTTTGTTTCCATTCTGGCAAAACTGACTAATTTTAGCCTATCCTCATTTATATCTAATTGTAAGATACGAGCTAAAATTCCGTTGGCTTCTAAGGAACTCAAGTTAAAGCGATCGCTGATACCTTCGGCAAAGCCTTTTAGTAGTCTAGATGACATGGGACGACCATTTACAGTTCCCTGTGGTTCTACTAAACGAATTGTTTTACCGTTTAAAACCTGAATTTCTAATTCTAAAGCAATAGCCAACTTTCTAGAGCGACTAGCAGCAACAGAAGCTCCAGAAATACGATTACGATCAAAATTAGTACTAGGTCTACTTAGCTTAAATTTTACTTCTAAGCGATTTGCAGGGCGTAATTCAACTTGGAGAGCGAGTAATTTATAAGCAATATTGCTTGAACCAGCTTTACGCACTATGAGGCTGTTCAAAGCTGTTTGGAGTTGAGCCAAAATTTCAGGAGATTGCAAAGCTTGATTAAGATCAGCTTCAGTCAAAATCAATTTTACTGCCCCCTGTAAAGGTTGTTGTAAAGATTCTCTTAATCCATCAACACTATTTAGATTTAATTTTGAGCGATCGAGATTTACCCGATCAGTTTCTAGTTCCAGAACTGCTATCCTCAGATCGGGCTTAATTCTTGCTCCTCTAGTGGCAATTCTGACTTTTTGCAATTTTCCCTGAGCAATTTGATAGCTAGGGTTATTGTCCACACGAATTGCTCGCTCCTCTAGACTAATTATCTGGGAGGCAATCCGATCAGTAACAACAGAATCAAGAAATATGCCTCCACCAGATAATAAAGACAATAATCCCGATAGCACAATCGTCAGAATTTCCATCTATAAAAACAACCTCAAAGTTATTAGCCAGGGTTAACTCTCATCAACACTTGCCCAAATTCTACAGGTTCACCGTTTTGAACAGAAATTTCCATAATTTGCCCAGACACTTCCCCTTCAATTTCATTCATGAGCTTCATCGCTTCAATAATGCACACCGTATCTCCTTTATTAATGCGATCGCCAACTGCCACAAAGGGTTCTTCCTCCGGTGCTGGCGCACTATAAAATGTCCCTACCATAGGGGAAGTAATATCAATCCATTTTTTATCATCTACCATAGGAGTAGGTGCTGCTTCGGGAGCAACATCAGCAACAGCGACAGAGTTTGTCTGTGCTGTGGTCGGTTTGAATTTTTCGACAACAGTAGGGGAGATAGCTGCAACTTGAGGAACAGAAACCAAAGCTTTTTCCTTACGTACAGTCAATTCAAAGTCATCACTTTTGAGGGTCAACTCCGTAATATCGGTTTGAGAGATTGCCCCCAGTAAGTCGCGGAGTTCTTGAAAATTTATAGACACAAACTATACAACCCTTAATTCTAGTAATTTTGTCAACTCTCGAAGATAGCTGTGTAGTAGTACATATCTGAGAGATTTAGAAACTCGTTGATTCTTTAAAAGTGGTTAATTTTCTCTACCCAAATAAGAACCATCACGAGTATCAACTTTAATTTTTTCACCAATGGAGATAAACAAAGGTACCATTACCTGCGCCCCAGTTTCTAAGGTAGCGGGTTTAGTTCCTCCTGTTGCGGTATCTCCTTTTACTCCAGGATCGGTATCAGTAATTTCTAAAACTACTGAGGTGGGTAATTCGATTTCTAGTACTCTGTCGTCCCAAAAAATCACATTAACTTCCATTTCTTCTTTCAGGAAATTTATGCGATCGCCCAAGCTTTCGCCATTCATGCGAGTTTCTTCGTAAGTTTCCATATCCATAAAGACAAATTCATCTCCATCTTTATAGGTATGCTGCATAGTACGTTTTTCTAAATTAGCCTGGGGTACGGTTTCACCAGCGCGGAAGGTTTTTTCTACCGTATTACCAGTCTGTACATTTTTGAGCTTAGTCCTGACAAAAGCCGAACCCTTACCTGGTTTGACATGGAGGAATTCTACTACTCGCCAGACAGAGCCATCAAGCTCGACAGTAACCCCTGTGCGAAAGTCATTACTAGAAATCATGAAGCTAAAAATACTTGCTTAGAGATCGACATTTAATTGTACCTGATGAAGGATACAGGAAAAAGGATGAAGATCGAGACTTGAGTACCAAAGAAGTAAAGAAATGTTGACAAGGGAGATCGATAACTAAGAACATACACCTTAGTAGGTTTGGTTTGTCTTATGTCCACGCCGCAATCAAGATGAAATTTATGAACACACAAGAAAATATAATTTTTAGTTGGTGCAAGCCTTGGTTAATCAATCGAGTCTTTACGGTTGTAATAACTCTGACAATCTTTGTAGCTGGTTTTATTGGTTGGCAACCCCAAGCGTCTGCAATTCTCGCTCAAGGAGATGCTGTGACCGATCCTCAAGCTATTCTTCGATATTCTTTACCTATAGATAACGATTTTGTTAGAAAACTTCAGAGAAATTTGGAAGATGTTTCTAATCAATTACGTGGCAAACGCTGGAAAAACATTGGCCGCGATCTTAAAAATGCCAGTTTTGTTTTGTCTTCTCGTCGACAGCAGCTATTAGCAACTGTCCCTGAAGAACGAAAACCCCAGGCAGAATCTTTAATTGAGCAGTTAACTAGCGGAACTGAAGAATTAAAAGAGATCGTTGAAGCCAAAGATCGTGAAGCAACTTATATTAAAAGAAAAGAACTACTCGGTTTGGTCAGCGATTTAGAAGAATTGATGGTAGTTGGCTATCCTTTTGAAGTACCAGAAGAATATAATAATTTACCGCAGCTTTTAGGTCGCGCCACCGTAGCGATGGAGACGAATAAAGGTGATTTGGAAATCGTGATTGATGGCTATAGTGCGCCTGTCAATGGTGGTAACTTTGTTGATTTAGTTCAAAGAGGATTCTATGACGGTTTAGACTTTAACCGTGCTGAAGATTTCTATATTCTGCAAGCGGGCGATCCTCCAGGAGAAGCAGATGGTTTTATTGACCCCAAAACAAATGAATACCGTGCTATTCCCCTAGAAGTATTGGTGAAAGGAGATGATTCGCCTGTTTATGGTGATACTTTGGAAGAATTGGGTCGCTATTTAGACCAGCCTGTAATTCCGTTTAATGCCTATGGGGCGATCGCTTTAGCTCGTCCTGCTGACGATCCTAACGGCGGCTCTTCGCAATTTTTCTTTTTTAAGTTTGATACGGAAATTACTCCTCCTGGATATAACTTGATGGATGGACGTTATTCGGTATTTGGTTATCTAGTAAAAGGGAAAGAGGTTCTTGAAGAATTAACCGCAGGGGATAAAATTATCTCGGCTAAGGTGATTGATGGTCTTGATAACTTAAAAGAATCATAAAAAAAAGCTGTTAGCTATTAGCTAGTTATGAGAATTGGGATTGCGCTCCTCAAAAGCCAGAAGCTATTTGATCGAACAATCAACAACATTCCCAGTTCTGAGTCTTTTCACTTTGATGGCTCATATTTTTCATTGTGATTGAAGATAGCTAACAGCTAATGGCTAATAACTATTCACTTCCTATTCTCAAAAGCGAGCGCCAGAATTATCTACTCAAGATATAAAGAGAGTAAGTGAAACTTCAAGACATCGCGATCGCTTATTGAAACTTGAAAGAAAAAATTAATAAATTATTACTATTTTGATCGCTAAAAATTGAAATCAAAATAACTTGTTATCCTACCATAAAACAATTGAATTTTATAAATAAAAACATTATACAACTATATAGTTAAATAGCTAAAAAAACCTAAAAATCTTCTGAAGTCATTGGTAACTCTAAATTATTGGTTTAAATATCGATAAACGCTAGCTTTAAATTTGTTCAATTTACAGTTTTTTTTAGGGTGGAATGAACGGTTACAATGGCAAATAGCTACTTTTTAGTTATTACGCAGCTTAAAACTCACAGTAGAGATTTTAGAAAATGAGTGATGAATCACTGCTGGTTAAAGATCTGGGTGAACAACGTTTATTAGAAAAGCTACAGCGTTTCTGTCCTCAAGATGTTGTAGGAGATGATGGAGCGATTCTAGAAACTACTCCTGATAAGTCATTGGTGGTTACTACCGATGTATTGGTGGATGGGGTTCATTTTAGCGATCGCACTACTACTGCTTTTGATGTGGGCTGGCGTGCTGCTGCTGCTAATTTATCCGATTTGGCAGCCATGGGAGCTAATCCCCTAGGGATTACTGTGGGCTTATCTTTACCAGGAGAACAGGCAGTTGATTGGGTCGAAGAACTTTATCGGGGGATGGATTGTTGCCTGAAAGTTTATCAAACTCCTATTGTTGGAGGAGATATTTGTCGCTCGACCGTAAGCAGTATTGCCATTACTGCTTTTGGCGAGGTTGCTCCTGCAAGAGCAATTTGCCGTTCCCAAGCCAAACCAGGCGATGCAATCGTTATTACTGGTCTCCATGGACTTTCTAGAGGAGGATTAGAATTATTGCTTGATCCCAAGAAGGGAAGTAGTTTAAAATTGCCAGAACGCAAGCGATTAATTAAAGCTCACCAAAGACCTCAACCAAGATTGAATATTCTGCAACATTTAACTCAAATTCCCGAGCATATAGCGATCGCTGGTATGGATAGTAGTGATGGATTAGCCGATGCGATAGTCCAAATTTGCCGTAATAGTGGTGTCGGCGCAGCAATCAATCGAGAAAGTCTCTTGATTTTTCCTGGATTAGTTAAACTTGCAGGAGCAGAAACAGCTTGGGAATGGTTGCTTTATGGAGGAGAAGATTTTGAATTAGTGTTATGTTTTCCTTGGGATTTCGCTTCGGCTTTGGTCAGAGATCTAGGTTCCGAGGCGGCAATTATTGGTGAAGTTACTGTAAATCCAGAAATTGAAGTTACCAACACAAAAAATTTAGATACCAAACAAATATTAAATATAAATAAAGGATTTCAACATTTCTAGTTATTGTAAGTAATCCTGAGGTTCAAAATATAATTAATTGCCTCTTGTATACAAGTTATGAAGCACAAAAATTATTAATAATATTACCAATAATAAAACCAATTAATATTCCAGCAAAAATCGTTACCCTGGTATAAATTTAATAAAAATGGGAATGCTAGTTCTGTGAGAGTAAGTTATGAGATATCTTATCTCTCTATCTATGGGGAATAAATGATTGAGATTATGGTGAATCAACCTAAGGGTTCATTAAAGTCATCACCCTATGTAATCTCACATCTGGTTATGGAGCAGCAAAATTTGCCTAAAACCATGCAACACACATTAGGGATTGACCAGATCGGAAATAGCATTCTGCAAGTTGTCCTAGAAAGCCTAGACTCTCAGACTCTTTTGTCAGATTTAGCTAGCAAAGTTGGTGAGCTATTTATGGTGGATGCTTGTATTATTGTCTGCCCTAAAGCTAATTCCAGCAACATTAATGAGATTGGC
>JASJDX010000386.1 GCA_030064975.1 Pleurocapsa sp. MO_192.B19 | reverse complement strand
CATCCAAAGTAAAAAATGCCAAAGTTAAAAGTAAACCTAAAATGGTAACTTTTAATCGATTTAATTTTGGCGAAACCATATGATTAACTAATTTTTACTAGTAGATAGATAGGAAAAGAAATACTCCCATAAAAACAGCCATCCGTGGTTTTGTACACGCCACCAGGAAAACCGCCGACATAGATCGTCTGGTCAGAGGTAATATCTGGTGATATAGCTTAAAGAAGTGATATAAACAGCGGGACTATCCATCTTACTAATCAGCGAGAAGCTTTTACCTCCGTCAGTCGATCTGAGAACATTTCCTCTAATCGTGAACAAATAAATCGTATTGTCAGAGGCAAAGTTTGGTGAGACAAGCATGTACTGATCGGTTCGTAAAGATCAGATATTCTCAGGGTTGATTGCAAGGGGCGGTTCAACTTCTGAGCCGAAGGCATTGAGAATCTCAGTGCCATCAAGGTTGCCCACTGTCTCAATCAAGCCCCCACCTACTCCTGATAAAGCGAAGAAGTCTAAAATAGCTAGGTCATTAACTCGATCAAATACTCCGTCTTGGTTGAAGTCGAGCAGTAGGTCGTTATTTTCCCGCTGAATATTAGCTAAATTTATATTTAAGTTACTGAAGAGTAAGGTGTCGTTACCTCCCGCATCCTGAATCTGACTAGCTGGGACTGTTATAGGATCTAGTATGTAAACATTATCTTCGACACCCCCACTTAAGAGAGAGTCTTCTCCTCCTCCTACGATAAGATCTCCTCCCCCTTCTAGGAGAGAATCTTCTCCTCCAACTGAAAAGACTGCTAAATCGTCATAGTAGACTTCTCGTTGAGTCACTTGAGCTTCTTCCCAGCCAGCCGGTTTGTAAATTCCCGTCCTCAAGTATGGACCTAAAAGGTCATTGTATCTATTAGGTCCAGTTCGGCTCCAAACCAGCTCTCCGTCTTGCCATACCTCAATAAAACCATCATCTTCCAGGGACCATTTGACCCGAAAAACCCAATCCGTCCATTGTTCAGTTAGATAATTATCTAACTCAAGGCTGTCTGAGCCTTCAGGATCTGCTTTTTTTGTTTTTCCTGGCTCTTTTGTTCGCATTATTTGTCTGCTATCCCACCGGCTATCGAGCAGCCACTTTCCATTAGCAATATTCAAAGATAATACCGGTCCTGCTCCTGACCAAGTTTCACCTAAGTGAAAATCTGGTTTAGCGTGCCATTGAGCAATAATTTCATGAGAAGGATCTGCTACGTAGCTTTCAGGGAGAAAAGTGCTAAAGCGATAGACATATTCTGAGTCGGCAGGAACAGATTGTAACCCTATCTCTGAGCGGTTAGTAACATCCCAGTCACTTTCTTTAAGGGTGAATTTAACCGAATTAGAACCAGTTCGCTCTTCCTCGTTAGGAGTAGGGACAATCTGAGCTGAATGTGGCAATAAAGCCCAATATTCACTTCCATTATTTTTTAGTTCTTCTAAGTCTGATTCTGATTCAAAAGAATTTTGAAATACGGTTTGAGTTGTTAGTTCTGCCATTTTTTGAGATATATTATCAACTTGAAACGATCTATTAGGTTCGAGCGCCGAGTTGCGCTCGCCGATTTTCCTAGCCTTAAATTTGAATTGGCGTTGCACATACTCGTGAATGATTGAGATTGACGCAATCCTACGCGGAGAAATATTTTCTCGATCTTATTTCAAATTATTTTTTAATTGTGCAACGTCCTTAAATCTCAAGACTAGTGGAGCTAATAATGAACCAAGATAACCTTCTGTTCCAGAATGTTACCGTCCCAGCACTAGCACCCAATCTCCCTTCCCTGGGGTAGCGAAGTTTACTTGATTACGTCTTGTAACCGCATTTCCCCTACTCAACTCCTTTGTCCTGGGGTTAAACCAGATAACCGATACTGACTCACTACTCAGTGGGGAAAGATCCAGAGTAAAGCTTGGGGTACCTGCGGTATACACCAAGGCGTAGCTGCCGTCATTAGCACTAGTTGCTTGAATGTGTTGGTCATAATTTGAGCTTTGCCCGCTAACAATCATTGATTGAGTTGGTCTTAGCTTCAGAAAATCGCTTCCGAGGGCGTGCAGAAGTTGACTGAGGTAGCCAATGTGTGTTGAACCCTCCAATTGCAGTGCTTGGTCAAAATTAGAAGTTGCATCCCAGATCCCTGACCCTCCATAGGAATGCCCAAAACCGCCAGCAAAGATGCTGAAATAGGCACGGCGACGAACATTATATGGTGTCGCAGGTGTCCCTCCTCCTAGATTAGTATTTTCATACCAGGCTTCAGAATCAAAAGTTGGTTTAGTTGGGGATTGCCCATAGTCATAGGCGATCGCCTCCCAAACAGTCCAATGACGATCGTCCTTACGGGGAAGATCGTCGGGGCAGCACCACTGACTAGTTTGCCAGTTTTGAAAATCAACTAAAGTATTCATTTTGGAGATCGAAGTACCACGCTGAAAGTCGGCATGAATAGTTAGAAGCTTATTTCCTGTATCACCATCCCTAATTCCCTGCACTAGTGACTTGACCCGCTTAAAAGCCAGCTCTTGTTTGCGACGATGTCCACCAGACTCACCAGCACTAAGCCAAATAATGTTGTCGTCATCTTTATAACGATCGCCGATAAACTTACCAAATTTATAGAGTGCATCGGCATCAAAGTCTTGGACGATTTGCCACCATCCTGTGGCTATTGCGATATACATACCTCGCTTTTTCGCCTCTTTTACTAGGTGATCCATTTCCTGAAAATGGCTCTCAATCGGCTGTAAATTACCACTGAAGCCGGCTGGCTCTCCCTTTGTTCCAGTTCCCACCCTAATCATCACTACGTTATAGCCTTTACTCTGGCGATCGTCGAGCAAATGAAGGCGTTGTTCGCGGGTTAGCCTAGAAAACTTCCAAAAAGTATCACCAATCCACACAAATGGACTTCCGTCTGCACGTACCAAGAACCGCTTAGAGCTGTCTATTTTCAGCTTGGTTGGCGCGGGGTAAGCTGGAAGCTTAAGATCGAGTCCTTGGTAGATTTCTGAATTTCCAGGGTTAGGTGCTATAGTCGGTTGTGCCGAAGCCGGCGTCGCAGCTGTTATTACATTAGATTTATTGAGGTCAACTTCCTGAACTCGAGCTACAAACACCAGAAAGACCAAGGTAAGTGCGAATAGTGGCAGAGAAAAGAAACGTCTCATTACAAGTCCTTAATGAACGGAAGGATTACAGCATTTTTCATAGGAGTTAAGTACAAATTTAGTTCACTACAGCTCATGGTGTTGAGAGATTAGCTCATTTCGCTGCGAGATTACCTTAGCAGGCACTCCAACTGCCACTGAGTAGGGGGGGATATCTTTAGTTACTACTGCTCCTGCTCCAATTACGCTACCTTGACCGATGGTGACTCCATCTAGAACTTTGACGCTAGTACCCAACCAACAGTCGTCCTCAATGGCAATTCCCTTACAGGTAATCCCTTGTTCGACGATCTTAAGTGTGGGATCGGCAAAGTTATGATTATTACCATAAATTCCTGAATGGGAGCCAATGAGACAGCTTTTACCAATTTTGATTGGGCCAGGGCCAGCTAGACAAGTGTATGGGCCAATATAAGTAGATTCGCCGATCTCAATAGATCCGCGATCGAGAGATCTAAGATCGACACCGCGATCGAGGATTACTTGCTTTCTCAGGTAGATTCTACTATCGTTACCAAAAGTATTAAGCTGAACGTCAAATCCAAGGTTTACTCGATCCTCAAGACAAACGATATTATTTCCTACCTCAGTTTTACTAGTCCCAGCACTACTAAGATAAGATCCACGATTGATAGTGACATCCTTGCCAATTTCTATGTGCCGAGGTTGGACAAATTCTACTCCTGGTTGAATGCGTACAGAATTACCTATCTTGGCAAAAAGAGAACGATAAACCCAATTTCTCAGAACAATACCTGGTGCTCTGGGAATCCATTCTACTAAGGCAGTTAAGATAGATTCTTGGCGGTACAACCACAACGAATTAGACTGTGTTCTTCGGTCTTTTATAGCTGGATTTAACATTCTCTCACTCTTACCACGTTAGTAGCTTCAGATTTATGAGTAGCTTTAGCATCAAGTAGTTCGTCAAGCAGATCCAGGATTTTATCGTCTGGCTTTGGCTCAAATTTTCTGGCAAAGTGACAGTTGCTGCTGACAATTTTGGCATAGTCATCTATAGTTAAGCTTCGAGCGTAGCCAAACAGCTCTGAAGGAAAATCTAAATAACGCAGACAGTCATTACAAAGATTGAACTGGTTACTATTTACCAACACAGTGGCAATGAGAGATTCCTCAGGAGCCAGCGTTCTTTTGTAAAATTTCAATAGCTCAGGATGCTCCTCTAAATAATTCCTCAAGAAATATACACATTTTCTAGATAGAGTGTTCCAGTACCATCCTCCATAACATTTAAAGTTGTCATTGAAGGGCGTTGATTTTGCTTCTAATCCGATTAGGGCAAAACGCCATTGTATTTTCAAAAAAGGGATAAAAGGCTCAATTCTAGATACTTTTCTGAGCCACCACTTACTCCATTGCGGAAGACTGATATACTGGGCGAAAAAGCGTTTTCGACCAGCTTCTTTTCCCCAAGGAGATTCTTCAGACAATATATCCCAGTAATTGATAAAGCCATCGTATTCAGTTGTAGCCAGAAACGCTTCAATATCAGAGATTGGTTGAATAGGATAGTCCTGACCCGACAAACAAATCAGCCAGTCAAAGTCGAAATTCTGGTCAAATAACCAATTAATAGTATTTAGATAAATGTCGAATACAGAGTCATCACCCCGCCTTGCAGATTTGTCTCTTTTAATTAGGTAAACTCCTGAAAATTGCTTGAGACTTGATAAGTCTAGATAGGAGCTACTGAAGTTATGATTAATTATTACCTGAGCATTAGAACTTGACTTTTTGATCAGGTTAACTAATCTGCAAACTTGTTCGGGATTTTTATGGCTTTGAATGAAGTAGAGAACTTTCATGACAGGACGTACATCAGCTAGCTATAGATTAGAAGAAGCAAACTCGATCTTTATTGTTGTGGGGAGGAACTCACCGGGAGTTTCTCCAAATTTGTCGGTTGGCTAGCCATGGTTTCTTTGAGGTGGTCAGCCAGTCGGATAGCTAGAGCAATCAGGGTGAGTGTCGGATTGGAAAGACCGCTGGTAGGGAAAACCGAGCTGCCAGCTACGTACAAATTGCTGATGCCGTGAACTCGACAATTTTCGTTGACAACACCCTGCGTGGGGTTGGCACTCATGCGTGTAGTTCCCATGTGATGGTAAGATCCGACAACTGACTCCCAAGATTCATCATTGGTAAGTTCAATTTTTAGTTGACCGAGTCCAGAATGAGCGAACTCTTCGGCAATTATTTGCTGCGATCGCTCAATAGTATATTTATCAATAGGACTCAAACGCCAGTCTAGTTGTACCCTATTGACTCCTAACCTGTCCCTTTCAGAGCTAAGCTTAATGCGGCTATCTGGGTTGGGGGCTTGCTCCCCTATGAGGTGAAGTTGGCAAAGATTGGACTGTCCTGTGTAAAAAGATTTATCGAACATCTTGGTATAGGCTCTAGCAGCGATGCGGTCCAGATTGGCAATCACTTTGCTTAAATCTTCGAGCACAGATGTGTCGCCTCTGTATCTTTGACCTTCTGTAATGGAGGGAAAAGCTTCATGGAATATTCCTTTTTTCCCGCGCAGTTTAAACTTTAGGCTGTTGAAGGCTTGTACCCAGTCGGGCAGAATAGGTACCAATCTGGTGCAAAAATTCAGAATTTGCTCTTGCTGTTGGAGCTGTTTAGACAGACCAAGAGCTGTTCCCAAAAATGTCTCGCCAACTTTAATATCTCCCTCTCCCTTAGTGTATAAAAGAGGTGGTTCAGAAAACTCAATTTCTCCTGATTTGAGGTAGGGATGCTCCATAAAGAATCTGCCCACCAGGTCGTGTTGATTCCCTAGACCATTACTCTGGACTTGGTTGGAAGCTAATAGCAAGCGCGGGTTCTCAATGCCGCCAACAGCCAGAATAAAAGCTTTGGCACTAACCCAGAACTTTTTCCCTTCCAGGGTGGCAACCCTCAGTCGGGTTACATTCCTAGCTGGATCGTTAGTCTCAATCTCGACTACGTTAGCATGAAGATAAGTTTTGATGTTGCTAGCCTGCTCTAGTTCGGCTTGATAAGCTTGCCCAAAACGCAAGTGGGTTGGTGGCACAATTTGCCAAATATAGGTTTCTATCTGCTCTCCCAAGGAGGGACGATGAATTTGAAGTTCTTTTAGAGCATCTTCCCAGTCGGCAAAATCATATTTATCAGGTCCGAGTCCAGAGACTTTCTGGGCGCGTTGGTAGTAAGGATTTAGCTCTGCTTTAGCGATTGGCCAGCCACTATAAGGCATCCACGGGCGATCCTCAAAATCGATGTCATCAAATGGACGACTCCATCCTGCCCAGAGATTGGTAGAACCCCCCAGATAACGACCCCGTGACTCTTTTAACGGAAAATAAGGAACTCCCATATTCTCACCTTGATAGAGAGATTGGGTGGCTTCCTCAAAGTCTAATCCCCCACTTTCTAGAAGGCAGACTTGATAGGGTTGATCGATAAATTCGCGGGCTAGGGTAATGCCTGCTGCTCCACCCCCAACAATACAAATGTCACTCTCGATTAGAGTGTTTTCTGGCAACTCTTGTATGTCGATTAACATGATCTGTTTGAATGATAAGTTTGTTTTAAATAAAAGCGCGATGGGAAAATAGGAACTGCGATACTGTAAAACTTAATTGTCTTTAGGAGAGACTTCCTCAAAAGAAGAATTTGCATTTCCTACCCTTAGCTCATCGGTGTAGAGTAGTCGTTCACCATGACCTGGATCGCCCACGTATACACCAATTTTCCAAGCACCCATAGCACTTACGCCAGGACGAAGTAGGGCGACCTTTTCATTGACGTAAAGTTTGCCATTCTTCCAAATTTTGACAAATCCTTGTTCAGAATCAGAGGCAGGTTGAACATTCATCACAAAGTCCTCCCATTCGTCAAGTCTTGCTGGAATACTGAAATTTTTACAGCCAAAAATATATCTTCCTTCACTATCTTGTCCTTGATAAAAGGCAACAGTGTAATCAAATGTGTCGCCGCTAGGGGAAATAGTCATGTAGCTACCTGGAACTCCCCTTGTTCTCAATGTCCCACCTCGGCGCGATTTTCCGTTGCATTCAAAAAGCGTCACGCCGTTACGTTGCTCGCGAAAGGATGCCTGATATAACATTTGTTGTATGATCGAACGGTCGGGTTTTCCTGCAACTGGCTTGAGGAAGTTTGTGGGAACAAAGTAGCTCCATCCGATCCAGTATTCTTGGTTCTCTTTTAAAACGCCATGAGGAATCCCGAGCTCGCTCCGCTCATCACAATTTTGAATATGATGTTGCATTGCCAACTTCCCACTACGAACAGGAGAAGTGACAAACTTAAATAGACTGTTATTCAAATAATCTAAGTTTGAGCTGCATTGGTGGCTTTGGAATTGTCGATAAGTATGGTCGTAAACCTCGTCCTCAAAAGTGTTTGTCCAGATAATTTTGGCTAATGAATGTCGAGGTAGTAAAACGATAATTGTGGACAGCAGAAGCAATTTCAAGATTCCCATAGCAAGAGCTTGAACTTTATAAGTTTGATTAATATCTTCTCAACTATCTTTTCTAATTGAGAACTGCGATCGCTGGCTCTTTTTCTTCTTCTGGTAAGCTGACAACTGGAGATTGATAAGTCCAGAAGAAGTTTTGATCGATTTGCTGGGTTTTGATTAGGTACTCAAGTTGCTTCAACCGAGTAAATCCCCTAAAGGAGAAAGTCTCGACTGACATATCAATTTGGTTAAATAAATCGTAAAATTGTTGCGCCCCCCTTTTAGCATCCCAATCGCACTTGAATCCAGGCAGAGTTTGGTTAATCTTGGCAAAAGAAACACGATAGCTCCGATTATCGCCATCACTTTGTCCAAAGCTTAATTCACAGCCCTTAAAGACTTGGGCGATCGTCTCGGCAATTTCTTTTACTTGATAGTTATGATCTGTATCACCTACATTGAAAACTTGTTGATGAACGATTTCTTTCGGGGCATTAAGAGTACATAATATGGCTTTGCAGATATCTAAAGCATGAACTAGAGGTCGCCAAGGAGTACCATCGCTGGTCATCTTAATTTCATTGGTCGTCCAGGCTAATCCTGCCAAATTATTTAAGACAATATCAAAACGCATACGAGGAGAAGCACCATAAGCAGTAGCGTTGCGGAGGAAGGTTGGAGAAAAGCGATCGCTAGCCATCGGTTTCAAGTCTCTTTCCACTAAAGTTTTACATTTAGCGTAGTCGGTCTGCGGGTTGACGGCGGATTCTTCTGTGACGTAATCTTCTGTGGCAACTCCATAAACACTACATGAAGACATATAAACAAACCTTTCCACTCCCGCAGCTTTGGCTAATTTTGCCAAACGTACAGAACCTTGATGGTTAATTTCATAGGTAATATTTGGTGCAAGTTGACCAGTAGGATCGTTAGACAGTTCTGCCATATGAACTACTGCTTCAACTCCTTGGAGGTCTTCACTGGTGATATGTCGAATATCTTTATTCAGAGTTTTGGCAGTTATATTAGTGCCGTTATAAAGCCATCCTACTTTACAAAACCCTGTATCTACGCCGATTACTTCATGTCCGTTTTGGATTAAAAGTGGAGCTAATAAAGAACCAAGATAACCTTCTGTTCCAGTGACTAATATTTTCATGATTGGTAAGTAATTGTAATTGTAATTAACCTGAATAATTAAAAGAAGAAGCAGCATTTTTCCTCATCCCTCATCCTTTTAAAAACGAAGGATGGTCTGTTAGTCACGTAGTCAGTTCCTTTTTTTGTGTTGGTGATGCTGTGATTGGAGATTGAGCGACAATTTTGTCAACTATGGCTTTGCCAATTTCGATCGAAGATGTGGCTGCTGGAGAAGGTGCATTGCACACATGGACAGAGTTCTTGTTGGATACAATCAAGAAATCGTCTACTAGTTTGCCATTATTCTTTAATGCTTGAGCGCGAACTCCTGCATGAGTAGGCACGAGATCTTCAGCTTGGACTTCTGGAATCAATCTTTGCAAACTGCGGGCAAATGCTTCTTTGCTAAAAGAACGAATAATTTCTTGTATCCCTTCATCGCTGTGTTTGGCTGCTAGTCGCCAGAAGCCTGGATAGGTCATTACCTCCACAAAGTCTCGCAAATTAAAATCAGTTTTTTGATAGCCTTCACGTTTCAAGCTTAATACAGCATTGGGCCCTGCATGAACACTACCGTCGATCATCTTAGTAAAGTGGACTCCCAAAAAAGGAAAATCGGGATTAGGGACAGGATAAATTAAGGTGTTGACTAGGTAGCGTTTTTCTGGTTTGAGTTCGTAATATTCCCCGCGAAAAGGCACAATTTTAGCGTTAGGTTTGGCTTTACCTAACTTAGCAACGCGATCGCTATGCAGCCCAGCACAGTTAATAATAAATCGGGTGGCAAATTCACCTTGAGTAGTTTCTAGTACCTCACTGTTAGTAGTGCTAACAATTTTGACGACCTTAGTATTTAGGTAAAGTTCTCCACCTTGAAGCCTTATTAAGTCGGCATATTTTTGAGACACCTGTCGATAATTGACAATACCTGTACTAGGTACGTGTAAACCAGCAATACAACGCACATGAGGCTCAATTTCTTTAACTTGTGCTGGACTAATTTTGCTGACATTCAAATCATTCTTCAAGCCCCGTTGGTATAGGTTTTCTAGCAGGGGTAACTCTGATTCTTCCACGGCGACAAGAACTTTGCCACAGATATTATAATCGATGTTATGCTGCTGACAAAATGCCACCATTGATTGATTCCCTGCACGGCAAAATCGAGCCTTAAATCCCCCAGGCTTATAGTAAACCCCTGAGTGAATCACCCCACTGTTATGTCCAGTTTGGTGAAATGCCCA
>JASJDX010000385.1 GCA_030064975.1 Pleurocapsa sp. MO_192.B19 | reverse complement strand
AAAATTGCTACTTGTGAGACAGTTGCGGTGGACGGGTTCCCCGGCATAAGCAAACTGTCGTTCGCGAAGCGTGTCCGAAGGACATACCCGAAGGGCTACTTGCTACTTGCTACTTACGAGCAATTTAATTTTCTGTCCCAACCGATTGACGTACTGCGATATTGATGATTTGTGAGTGTTAGTTAAATATCTTTTTTGGGAAATCTTTAACTAGTCATGAATTTTCTTTTATAGATAATTAATTGTTTTCTTATCTAGAGGAAGAAATAGAACTATATGAACAATCAATGTAATTTAAATTACAAATAATTATAAATACATCAAATTCAATTATTAGTTTCTGGCAACAAAAATCATCTGAGTCTAATTAACTACAATTCAATTGCAATGACACAGCAAATATTCTTACTGAGAAAATATTTTGAGCCAATACTCCACCAAAAAAAAAGCTTATCTCTTTCTTTGTTGTCTTTGGTCTATTTTCTGCTAATAGATTTAGGCACAATGGCATCAGCACAGATAGTACCCGATAACACCTTACCTAATAACTCCGTTACGTTGCCCGATGGAAACCTAATTGAGATCGCTGGCGGTACAACTGCAGGGAGTAATCTATTTCATAGTTTTGAGCAGTTTTCTCTGCTTACGGGGGATACAGCTTGGTTCAATAACGCTTTGACCATAGACAATATTATTAGCCGTGTCACTGGTGGTTCTATTTCCAATATTGATGGTTTAATTCAGGCTAACGGTACTGCCAATCTCTTTTTAATAAATCCCAATGGTATTGTATTTGGGGAAAATTCTGCTTTAGATATTGGTGGTTCTTTTATCAGTAGCACAGCAGATAGTCTTAAGTTTGCTGATGATAGTGAATTTAGTGCAGTAGATCCGCAAGCATCCCCTCTGTTGACAGTTAATATTCCTGTCGGCTTACAGTATGGAACAAATAACGGAGATATAGTTGTTCAAGGCAGTGGGAATCAGCTTCAGTTTAATCCTAATTTTACTGTCGATCGCAACTCTCGACCTACTGGACTTGAGGTAGATTCCGATCGAACTTTAGCTTTGGTTGGAGGGAATGTTTTTATTGAGGGAGGTAATCTTACTGCTGAAGACGGAAGAATTGAACTAGGCAGTATTGCTGGTGATGGATTTGTCAAACTGAATCTAAATAATTCAGGATGGAAGTTGGATTATTCCGAGGTTAGTAATTTTAAAGATATCAATCTCTCTAACGCCTCTTCTCTTGAAGTTAGTGGTAATGGTGGCGGTGATATCCAAGTTCAGGGAAGACAAGTTATCATTACCGATGGCTCAACGATTCTGGCGGATACCTTGGGTGATCGCAATGGAGGGCAACTAGATGTAAATGCCTCGGAATTATTAGTAGTGGCAGGGACTTCTTTAGATTTGCCATTTATTAGTCGTCTATCTACTGATGTTGCCCCAGGAGCTACGGGGAATGGCGGTGATATTGAGCTAAATTCCGCCAATCTTATTGTTGCCGATGGAGCGCAGGTAATTAGTAGTACCTACAGTAGTGGCAATACTGGAAATATCAAGGTTAATGCTGATGAAATAGAACTGATTAGCGGTTCTCGCCTAGTGGGAGCTAGTGGTTTATATACTCTGGTTTTTGATTCAGGTAATGGTGGTGAAATAGATATTGAGGCGAATAACATCTCTGTTACTGATGGAGCAAGAGTTGCAGCTCTTACTTTTGGTAGTGGTCAGGGAGGAGATTTAACAGTTAAAGCAGATCGGGTTAAATTGGTGGGTATATCTCCAGGAGGTGCTTCCAGTGGCTTATTTGCCAATGTCGAATTTGGAGCTACAGGGAATGGTGGCACGTTAACTATTAATACTGAATCTTTATTAATTGCTGATGGAGGACAAGCAGCAGTTAATACTGTGGGAGATGGTAATGCTGAAATTTTAGATATTAAAGTTGGCGAAATGAAGTTAATTGGTACTTCCCAGAGTGGAATTCCTAGTGGTTTATTTTCTAATGTCGAATCTGGAGCTAACGGTAATAGCGGTCAAATTCAGATTGAAGCAGACAACATAAACATTGCTGATGGAGCGCAAATTGCAGCTACTAATTTCGGTTTTGGAAGAGGAGGCTCTGTCAGCGTGAAAGCAAATGAAATAGAATTAATTGGCGGTACATCTAACACTCCTAGTGGTTTGTTTACTGCTGTTGCACCTCCAGCTGAAGGTGATGGAGGCAGTTTGGTAATTGATACTGGAAGTCTCAAAGTGATTGATGGGGGACAAATTGCTGTAAGTACTGCGGGAATTGGTAATGGTGGTGACTTAGAAATTACAGCCGATGAAATTGAGTTAATTGGCAGATCGGAGTTTGGGGCTAGTGGCATTTTTGGCAATGCAATTATCGGCACAGGAAATGGCGGTAATCTGAAAATTGATACAGATAATTTAACTATCCTAGATGGGGCAACTATTAGTGCTAGTAACTTCTCTAGTCGCAGCAACAGCAACATACCACCAGGAGAAGGTCAAGCAGGTAATATTTTGATTAATGCTAATGCTGTCAAACTAGATAATACTTTTTCAGACATTCCCAGCGGTATTACCGCTTCAACTAATAATAGTGGTGGTGGCAACATAGATCTCAATGTCTCTGGAGACATCACTATAAATAACCAAAGTGAAATTGATGCTGATAGTAGGGGTAATGCTGATGGTGGCAATATTAAAATTACGGCGAACAATTTAAATCTGAATAACCAGGGACGAGTTTCGGTTGATAGTACTGGTTCAGGAAAAGCAGGGAATATTGAGATTAAGGCAAATAATCTAAATGCTAATCAGGGTCAGATTACAGCTACTTCTGATAATTCTGGGGGAGGAGATCTTAAGTTGGCTATAGATTTTATTCTTCTAGACAACAATAGCAAACTTAGCACCAGCGTTTCAGATGGGACTGGTGGTGGTGGCAACCTGGAAATCGACAGTAACTATGTCATCGCCAGAAATAACAGTCAGATCATCGCCAACGCAGATCGAGGAGATGGTGGCAATATTAACATCACGACCAAAGTTTTTTTGCTTGCTCCTGATAGTTTAGTTGATGCTAGTTCTCAGTCGGGGGTGGATGGTGTAGTAGAAATAAATAGCCCTGATACTCAAGAACAAATTGGCGTTGTCCAACTACCTACCGAAGTTACAGATCCTACTGCTTTAATTGCTGCGGTTTGCCCGAAAGAAGAAGTTAATGCTTTCGTTACGACAGGAAAAGGAGGATTAGCCGAAAATCCTCGTCAAAATCTGCGAGGAGAATCGGTCTGGGAAGATTTACGGGATTTTGCAGATGTAGCAACCGTTGCGAATGTATCAGCATCATCTTCTAATGCGGCAATTGTTGAAGCTAAGGCTTGGAATGTTAACGATCGAGGCAATGTGGAATTGCTAAGTTATATTCCCCAGCAAAATAACCAAGATTACTGGGCATTATTTAATCAGTGTCGTAATAAATAGAAATAGTAAAACCATCGAGCAGAAATAAATTATTTAGCTATTTTAAGCATTATTTAACCTCAGTTCGATGAAACTAGAAATTTCTTAATTCATAACTTGAGAGATGCTCGTATTCCCTATTATTTCCTTGTCAAAATTGTAACTCCGAACTCCGAACTCCGAACTCCGAATTCCGAACTCATGTTATTTAACTATTATTAGTCATAAATTTTAATTATGAGCCATATTTTAAAGTTTAAGCTGAAATTTATTTTAATTAACCCAGTATTAGGCTTAATATTAACGATCGCCTGTTTATTAGTTGGATCTAATAATGCGATCGCACAGAACGCAGTGACAGAGCCAATCGCGCAGTCTACCCGTAGGGTAATCGCTCAATCAACTTTAGCCCTTAAGACAACAGAAAAGATATCTAAACATACTAGGCAGCAGTTAGTAACCAAGGGAAGATTAGCTTATCAAGCAGGAAGATACACTGAAGCAAAAACACTATGGCAACAAGTATATGAACAATCACAAGATCGCCTTGTTCAAGCTCAAAGTCTTAATTATTTGGCTTTAACCAGTCATAAATTAGGAGAGTGGCAAGCAGCAGAGAAATATCTTGCCGAAAGTCTTAAATTACTCCAGCAGGATGAATCAGATGCTAACAGCTTAAAAATAAAAGCTCAAATTCTTAATACCCAAGGTAGATTAGAGTTAGGAATGGGTAAAGCAGAGGCAGCATTAACCAGTTGGCAACAAGCCGCCGAAATCTATCAACAGGCTGGAGATGATGTCGGTGCTTTAGGAGTTCAAATTAATCAAGTCCAGGCATGGCAGAGTTTAGGACTATATCGCCGCGCTCAGAAATTATTACAGCAAATTGCCATTAAACTAGAACAGCAACCCGATCCTAGTTTAAAAATTACTGGCTTACGTAGCTTAGGCATTGCTCTACAGGTTACTGGCGATCTTCAGGCTGCTCAAGAGATATTAAACCAAAGTCTGGTTCTTTCCCAAGAATTAAATTTACCCGAAGAAACCAGCACAACTCTCTTTAGTTTGGGTAATACGGCTTTAGCTTCAGCAGATCCAACTAAGGCAATTACTTTATATCAACAGGCTGCTGCTACTACTTCTCAACCTTTGTTAAAAATTGAAGCGCAATTAAATCAATTAGGCTTAAGGATCTCTACAGAGCAATGGCAACAGGCAAATGATCTGCTGCCAGAAATTCAAACTAATTTGAGAAATTTCTCTGCTACTCCTAGTCGTAGAGTAGTTTATGCTCGTGTTAATCTAGCAAAACATTTAATTGAGTTAGCTAATCACACCACTAGCAATAAATACTTTGCTCAAACTAAAGACTTATTACAAGCCTCTATTGAGCAAGCCCGTCAGCTAGAAGATATTCAAGCAGAATCCTATGGGGTGGGGATGCTAGGGCATTTCTATGAAGAACAGCAGCAAGTATCCTTGGGACGCAAACATACTCAACAAGCTGTCCAACTCGCCCAAGTAATTAACAACTCCGATCTTACTTATCAGTGGCAATGGCAACTAGGAAGATTACTTAAAACTCAAGGAAATCATCAAGGAGCGATCGCATCTTATAATGAAGCTGTCAACGCCTTAGAATTTCTCCGTAGTGATTTGGTAGTTACCAATGCAGATTTGCAGTTTTCTTTCCGCGAGAGTATTGAGCCTGTATATCGCGAGTTAGTTAGTCTGTTACTTACCCCAGAACAGGGTCAACCAGTAAGTCAAGATAATTTATTACAAGCTAGAAATACCATCGAATCTCTGCAACTAGCAGAACTAAACAACTTTTTCCGTGAAGCCTGTCTAGATGCGATACCTACTGCCATAGATGAGATAGATCGCCAAGCTGCGGTAATCTATCCTATTATTTTACGCGATCGCCTGGAAGTAATCGTTAGTTTACCCGATAAATCCCTCCGTCATTACTCTCAAGCTATTCCCCAAGCAGAATTAGAACCAGTCATCGAAGAACTGCGTCAAACACTTCAGATTCGTAGTCGTCGTCAATTTTTTACCCCAGCCCAAAAACTCTACAGTTGGTTGATTCGTCCTGCTGTGGAAGATCTAGCAAATAACAACATCAAAACTCTAGTATTTGTTCCTGATGGCACTTTACGCAATATTCCCTTAGCGGCTCTCCATGATGGAGAACAATATCTGATTGAGCAATATAATGTTGCCCTTACTCCTGGTTTACAACTTCTCGCTCCTCTGCCTTTGGAGCAAGTAAAACTCAGAACTCTAGCTGCTGGTATTACTCAACAACGACGGGGCTTTTCTTCTCTCGAATATGTTAATCAAGAATTAATAGATATCCAAAATCAAACTAACAGTGTTGTCTTACGAGATGATAATTTTACTCAAAATACTTTCAGAGAAAAAATTAAAACCGCCGAATATCCTATTGTTCATATTGCCACTCACGGTCAATTTAGCTCTAATTTAGAAGATACGTTTCTCCTCGCTTGGGATAGTGACATTAACATCGGGGAGCTAGAAGAGCTATTAAAAAATACTGACCCCAGTAAACAAAAGGCGATCGAGTTATTAATTCTCAGTGCTTGTGAAACCGCCAGGGGAGATAAACGCGCCGCTTTAGGATTAGCGGGAATGGCAGTTAGGGCAGGAGCAAGAACTACTTTGGCTACTCTCTGGACAGTATATGATGAGTCTACTGCTTTGACGATGAATCAATTTTATCAAAATATTACCCAAACTCAAGAAAAGCGCAATAAAGCTCATGCCTTACGCCAAGCTCAATTAAATTTGATTAACTCCCCTGGGTTTAAGCACCCCTATTATTGGGCTCCTTTTGTTATGGTAGGTAACTGGCTATAAGCCAATTTTCTTTTGTTAGCTGTTTGACAAAAAAAGTCAATATATTGCTCATGTCCCCCAGGAAAAACTATGTTTAGAGTTAAAGGATCTTCTGTATCTCTCGAATCGCCTGGCCCTTCTATGACTTTAACTTCTGAAGAATCAGCGCGATCTAGCTTTAGAGCTTTACGATTTTTGACTTCTCCACCACTACTGTCTATATAGACAACCACATTTTCTGTCTTAAATTCCTTACCTAGTGCTTGAATTAATTCCAGAAATCCGCGATCGCTTCCACCGCGCTTAAATTCGATTTGATTACCATTTTCTACCGCCTTACTAGTTACTGTATCTCCTACCCCTACAATGGTTGGCATGATTGCAGGGTCAAAATTATCCTTGACAAGCTTAAGTAATGCTTCCTGTTGTCTAGGAGCTTGTCGGGCATTAAAATCTTTACCTAAAGGATAGTTACCTGTCTGTAAGAAATAATAGTGATTGAGAATAACTAAGACTCCTACTTCTTTAATCGCCCCCCGCAACATAAACTGAAAATCTGTTGTCCCTGAATCTTTATCCTGGGCTGGCTGCATTATTTCTTGTCCCTGCTCATCTCTGCCTAAGTTAGGGGCATAATGCACAAAAAACGAATCTCCCAAACCCTGTTGCTGTGCTTCTTGGAGTAAGCGATCCATTAGTGATTTTATTTCTTGTTGAAGATCGGCATATAGTTGAGGGGAGTCACTAAATATTTCGTGAAAGACGTTTAAATTTGCCGTAGGAGAGACTTTATTATCTAATACCGTAGCCTGGATACATTCTTCTAGCTGCGTTTGGCTTAAACCGTATTTAAGTTGTGTACCTAATTCTCTTAAGTAATTTGCAATCTTCAGCGGTACTGCTTCTAAAAACGCCAATTCTGCATCACTAACCCCTGGGTGGGAAACATTACCGTAACAATCTTGCCACTGTACCCCACCTCCAGCTAAACCTTGTAAATGTAAGCCTTGCTCTTTTACTAGGTTATAATCGGCAAAAGCTTTGGCAATAATACCGTTAACTCCCCGTGTTCCAATATGTTCACCATTGGTTAAAACATAAAAGTGATCCCCCAAAGACTTAGCTGCTTCTAAATATTTAGTGTCAATAACTCGCGTTAAAGGATCTTTGACTAATCCCATACAGACACCGTCAAGATCTTGGATAATTAAAATATTCTCTTTCTCAATCAACATTTGACTCAAACTCTGATGATCTAAAGAAAGCGATCGCGAATGTAGGGAAGTATTAGAAACAGCCATAATCAAATTATGTTCAATTAGAATTTAAGACCAATAGTTACTAAAAATATAGTCAAATATAACAACTAGGATTTTTAGCTACACCAGGAGTAATCCTGACAGGACGAACTACAACGCCCTCTATCCCTTGGCTAAAAGCTGTTGGGATTACTTTTCTCAGAATGTTATAACTACCGTTTACATCGGCGTTTATTCTAGTTTTTTGCCCTTTAATTTTATACATCCCTCTACTTTCGCGATAACCACTAAACTTGATATTTTTAGCACGCTCATCCCCATAGTTAGGAATAAAATCTAAGTTCAAAAAACTCGCCCGCGATGTATAGCTTTCTTCTTCAGTTATCACCTCAATTCCTTTCATTGCTCCTTTGTAAATTAACATTTCAATAAAATTCGCATGAGGAATCGAGACAAATGATTGATTATTTTTTCTTCCGTTATTAACAAATTGTTTCCACAACGGATTTTGACCAATAATCAACTTACCAATACCGCATTTATCTAAATGATTAATTATCCATCTAGAGCAAATATGTAGATAGCTATCTACTCGATTATTACGGTTGGCGGTTAACCTTTGAATTAACTTGGAGCTAGCTTGTTTCTCTCTTAATAAGGATTGAAGCTCGGCTTTTCTTTTGTTATAGAATTGGTTGAGACTCTTCAGCGGTCGTCCGTTAACCAGAATAGGTACAAAGCCTTTTTGGTTTGATGTTAACGTCGCTAAATTGTTGACTCCGATGTCTATCGCTACAATAGCGTAACTGTTAGTTACTGTATGGTGTTCAGCTTGGTCATAAACCACCTCAATTACATATTGTCCGACCTTGGGAATAATCCGAGCAACAGCTATATTTTTGGCTTTAGTGGTCACAGTAATATCTGTACCAGATAGCTTAACTATTCCTTTTTTTAGCCAAGGTTTACTAATAGCTTGAATGGTGTAAACAAGTAGATTTCTTCCTTTAGTTTTATGTTTATATTTAGGTAGAGAGGGTCTACCAGTAAATAGATGAGGATTTTCTTTATAAGCTTTACTCGCCTCGAAAAATGACTTCCAGTTTTTATCTAAAACTTTGAGTACCTGTTGGCTCACTTTTCTAGGCAATGCCTGATAATCTGACTTGTCTTTTACTAGGTGATAAACTTGATTAAAGCCCAGATAAGTTTGCTCAAATATGAATGACTGACGAACCAAATAATTAGCATAGTTATAGAGATTTTTAGACAAGAAACATAAGCTATCTATTTGTTGCCAAATAGGATTATTTTCTTTGACTATATGTCTCTCAACGTGCCTCATATTTTTATTTAATTTGTCTTTCTATTATCTCATAAAAGCAAGTACTTTTTTTAAAGATTTAATGATATTTGCGCATATATGAATACATTTTAATTGAATGTTTATAATACCATTTATTCAACCACACATATGAATTTAAATGAATTTAAAATTTCCCGTCTTGATTTATTTCGTGGGAGTGTTTTTGGTAGGATTTTTCTGGATTAAGTATCCTAACGAACTGGTTAGTGTTGCCGAACCGTTGACTCACGCCAGCCAAGAAGAACAAGTTATCAATCAACTGAAACAAAACGACGTTATCTACCTCGCAGAAAATCACGATCGCCTTGAAGATCATGCTTCACAACTAAAAATAATTACTCAACTTTATCAAGAGCGAACTGACTCTAATACCGATAATGCCGAGTTAGCAATCGCTTTAGAAATGTTTCAGCGTCCGTTTCAACCAAGATTAAACCGCTATCTAGCTAAACAAATCAACGAAACTGAGTTACAAGAACAAACCGAATATGATACTCGCTGGGGTTTTGATTGGGAATATTATGCCCCCATACTGCGTTTTGCCCAAGAAAATCAAATCCCGTTGATTGCTCTGAATACACCCACTGAAATTACCCGTAAAGTGGCTGAAAATAGCTTAAATAGTCTAGAAAAATCTGATTTTCGCTATATTCCACCTTTGGCAGAAATTAAGCTAGATAACCAAGAATACCGTCAAAAATTACAAGAAGTTTATCAGCAACACACTCAAAATGGACAAGGTAACAGTGATGGCTTTGAGAATTTCTTTGCTGTACAAGTGTTGTGGGATGAAACAATGGCAGAGGCGATCGCTTTTTACTATCAAAACAATCCTCAATCTCAAATAGTTGTTTTAGTTGGTCAAGGTCATATTATTGATAACTATGGTATTCCCGATCGTGTAACCAGGCGCATTAATGATCCATCTTTTAAACAAACTTCAGTTATGTTAGAGAAAAATAGAACGGTTTTGGAATAGGCATGGCATTAGATAAACGCGAGTTCGGAGTTCGGAGTTCGGAGTTCGGAGTTCGGAGTTCGGAGTATGCCCTACGGGCACGCTGAGTCTAACGACTTGCTCCGCAACCGCGAACGGAGTATTCGC
>JASJDX010000384.1 GCA_030064975.1 Pleurocapsa sp. MO_192.B19 | reverse complement strand
GGCGATCGCTTGAGTGTAGAATACACGAACACGGATGGCAGTAACGCTTTTGACGGCAGGTACGTGCTCCCGCTCAATCCGCGCAACGGTAAGCTCACTCTAGCTGGCGGACTAACTGGGACTGAGGTGGTTGAGCCCCCTTTCGACCGCTTTGACATAACTGGTGACTCCTACTACTTGGAGTTGGGGTTCCGTCAGCCCATCATTCAAGCTCCCACTCAAGAATTGGCACTGGGTTTAACGGCATCTCGACAGCAAAGCAATACAGAATTTGATGGCCAGGACTTTCCCCTTTCTGCTGGAGCCAACGAGCGGGGAGAAACCCGCATCTCGGCACTGAGGTTGGTTCAGGAATATACCCAGCGCAGTCAGCAAGAAGTTTTTGCGGTGCGCTCCCAATTTAGTCTGGGACTGGATATTTTCAATGCTACTGTCAACGACGAACCTCCCGACAGTCGCTTTTTCGCTTGGCGCGGGCAGGGACAGTACGTGCGAAGTTTATTTCCAGACAGCTTGCTGGTGGTTCGTTCTGACCTACAATTTTCTACTAGAGCTTTGGTGCCGTTGGAACAAATTAGCTTGGGGGGTCTCTCTAGCGTTCGGGGTTATCGACAGGATGCTCTGTTGACTGATAATGGCTTTTTTGCCTCTGCAGAGGTGCGGCTGCCCATTTTGCGGGTAGAGAGCGTAAAAGGCGTTTTGCAGGTAGCGCCGTTTGTCGATTTTGGTATTGGCTGGAATAGTTCCGATAACCCAGATCCAGACCCCAATTCTTTGGTAGGTGTTGGCTTGGGCTTACAGTGGCAGATGGAGGACAATTTTAACGCTCGCTTTGACTGGGGAATTCCGCTGACTGATGTTGAGGACAGGGACAGGACGCTGCAAGAAGACGGTTTGTATTTTTCGATTAATTACAGTCCTTTTTAGCTCAACTTTATCCATTTACTCATCATCCGGCAAATCTTCAATAATTCTGGCAATCATCACCTTTAGTTTAGGCACATCTTCTTGAACTGTTTTCCACACAACCTCTACATCTGTACGCCAATATTGGTGAGCTAATTTATCTCGCATGCCCGCTATATTTTTCCAAGGAATTTCTGGATAATCACTCCGAACCGAGTTGGGAACATTCTTGACTGCCTCCCCAATAATTTCAAGCGCTTTCTCTACGGCAAAACATTTTTCTTCATTTTGAACAAAATTTTCAAAATTTACTTCGGCTGTAAATCTTTCAATTGCCCCAATTGCCTCCAAGATATCCTGAAGGGAATCGGCTAAATCTCTTTGAGTCATACATAAACGACCTCAGCCAAAATCCGCTTTCTGTAACGGGATTTCAGTCCTTTTTTCGTCACTACATCTGCTTTGATTCCCAGGCGATCGCTCAGATAAAACTCTAAATCCAGCAATTCAAGCAAGCTGGGAGCTTCCGTGTAATCAATCAACACATCCACATCACTGTCTTCTTGCTGTTCTCCCCGCACATAGGAGCCAAATATCCCCAATTCACTGACATGGTATTTCTTCTGAATAATTGGTTTATCTTGACTCAAAAGTGCTTTGATTTCATCTAAATTCTTCATCTTTCTTCGCGCAGGAGATCCCCGACTTGTCGGCTACCGTGTACACACAAGTACTTAAAAGAAGCAAATTTATAGTTTTCGCCCCCCTAACCCCCCAATCCTGGGCTAGGGTGTATACACAAGTCGATCGACTTCTGAACCTATTCGATCTAAGCCCCCCTAGCCCCCCCAATTTTGGGCTACGGTGTACACACATCTCCCGATCGACTCCAAAATACTGAATCTAGCCCCCCTAGCCCCCCAAGTTTGGGGGGAACAAGATTTCAAAGTCCCCCAAGTTTGGGAGGAACAAGATTTCAAAGCGCCTCAAATTTGGGAGAAGATTTTCAAAGTCCCCCAGAATTGGGGGATTTAGGGGGCAAAAATCTCAGAGACGAAACACAAGAGACTTATGTGTACACGGTAGCCAATTTTGGGGGGAAAAAGAGTAATTGCTGATTCAAAGTCCCCCAATTTTGGGGGATTTAGGGGGCAAATGCAGCATATATGCCTCCAAACTCCACTTGTGTGTACACCGTAGGACTTGTCAGTGGGACGTAGATTATAATTTCTCCCTCTTCCTCTCTCATCTTATCAACGCTAAAGGCTCATTAAAAGATGGAAAGGAAGTACTGTTACCCATTTTCCGATTAATTATAGCCCTTTTTAAAGATTAACAATTGAAAACATTTTGATTCGCTTCCGTTCAAATTTTTTAGGCTTACAGTATTGGATTCAAGGGGGAAGAGCATGCAACACATAGAGCGATCGCTCGTGCTAATCACTTTACCCCTGGCTATCGGCACAACTTTGTGTGTTGAGGCTTCCAATAACTCGGTCAGAGCGCAAATTGTTCCAGATGGCACTCTGGGGGCTGAAAGTTCGGTTGTGACCCCTGACGTTGAGATTAATGGCATTCCAAGTGACCGAATCGATGGGGGAGCGACTCGCGGGGCGAATCTCTTCCACAGTTTTCAGGATTTCAATGTGGGGGAAGGACGAGGAGCCTATTTCTCCAATCCCGCTGCGATTGAGAATATCTTGAGTCGGGTGACAGGGAGTAATCTGTCTGAGATATTGGGAACTCTCGGGGTTTTAGGCGATGCCAACCTGTTTTTTATCAATCCTAACGGGATTGTTTTTGGACCGAATGCCAGATTGGATGTGGGGGGTTCGTTTTTTGCTTCTACGGCGGACTCTCTAGTGTTTGAGAATGGGTTTGAGTTTAGTGCTAGTAATCCCCAAGCACTGCCATTATTAACGGTAAATATTCCTATTGGTTTAAATTTTCGGGATAATCCAAAGGAAATTGTCAATCGATCATTTGTACAAAATAACGCAGGAGAATCTGTAGGTTTAGAAGTTGTACCTGGGAAGAATCTTACTTTAGTTGGCGGTAATATTAACTTTGAAGCTGGTAAGGCTACTGCTAGAGGAGGAAATATAGAATTAGGTGGTTTATCAGAATCAGGAACAGTGGGTATTAATGACAATGGTAGTTTGAACTTTCCTGAAGATGTAGCTAAAGCAGATATAAACCTCAGTAATGCTGCGGATGTAGACGTTAGGGGTGCAGGTGGCGGAAGTATCACCATTAACGCTCGCAATCTAAATCTTGAAGCAGGGGACTCTGGTAGCAGTTTTATAAGAGCAGGAATAACAGCAGATTCAACTTCTTCTAAAGCTCAAGCTGGAGATATTACGATTAGTGCTACTGATAATGTAACAGTTGATGACAGTGTTATTTCAAATCAAGTTGATTCAGGAGCAGTGGGAAATGCCGGAGGGGTCACCATTACTACTGGTTCTCTAACTCTGACCAATGGGGCTCAAGTGTTGACAAGTACCTTTGGACAAGGAGATGCAGGGGATATAAATATTGAAGCTGATGGCAAAGTGGAGCTAGTTGGTGGTGATATCTTTAGTACTATAGGAACAGCTGAATTCGAAACTGAACAAACAGACGCAGTAGGAGATGCCGGCAACATTGAGATTACAACTGGATCGCTGTTGGTAACGGATGGGGCTCAAGTGTTGGCCAGAAATCGTGGTGGAGAGGGTAATGCTGGCAGTATCACAATTACAGCCGATGATACGGTGACCATAACTGGGGCCATAACTCTACCGAGCGGAGGACGCGATGCCAATGTAGCCAGCGATGTAACAAATGAGGGAATAGGCAACGGGAATGACATAAACATCACGGCAAGCGATGTTTCTATAACAGAGGGGGCAGTTGTCGCTACTAGCATCCTAGACGGAACTGGAGAGAATGAAATGCCTGCACAGGCAGGGGATGTGAAGATAAAGGCTACTGATGACGACGGTGAAGTTTCCCTGAGCGGGAGTTCGATCTTCAGTGAGGTGGGAGCAGGATTTGGTAACGGCGGAAAAATCAACATTGAAGCATCCATAGTCTCTCTCGAAAACGGTGCGCGTTTGGTTACCAAAATTAGAAAAGGTGCTGAGGGCAATGGGGGCGACATCAAGCTCACAACTGAGTCGCTGAAGGTGACAGATGGCAGTCAACTGGAAGTCAGTACCTCTGGAAATGGAAACGCAGGCAATATAACAATCTTTGCCACAGATAGCGTGACGTTAGATGGAGAAACCTTTGATGGTGATAATAGTGTTATTCGTAGCGATGTTGGTAGCGATGTTGATAGGAACGCAGTAGGCAATGCCGGGGGGATCAATATCACCACTGGTTCTCTGTCTTTAACTAATGGAGGACAAATTGGTGCTGCTACTTTTGGTCAAGGTAATGCTGGTCTTATCAAGATCACTGCCACAGATACCGTTACTGTTAATGGAAAAGGGAAAGATTTTGAGGGTGATAGAAGTGGTGCTTTTAGTACTGTTGAGCTAGATGCCGTAGGAGAAGCCGGAGGGGTGACTATTACCACTGGTTCTCTGACTCTGACCAATGGAGGAGAAGTTTTAGCTAGTACCTCGGGTCAAGGAAATGGCGGTTTGGTAACCATTAATACTGCTTCTCTGACTCTGACCAATGGGGGGGAAGTTGGTGCTAGTACCTTGGGTCAAAGAAATGCCGGTTCAGTGGAGATTGCCGCGAGCGATACCATCACTATTGATGGTCAAGATTCAGAAGGTAATCCTAGTGGTGTTATTAGTGGGGTCAGCTTAGAAGCATTGGGAAATGGCGGTTCGGTAACCATTAATACTGCTTCTCTGTCTCTGACTAATGGAGGGTTAGTTTTGACTAGTACCTTTGGTCAAGGCAATGCAGGGGATATAACGGTTAATGCCAGAGAATCAATTACCATCAGTGGTGCAACGGATTTTTTTCCGAGTGGAATAAATTCTGGCGCATTGATCAGTAGTGGTAATGGAGGCAATATAAAGGTTTTTACAAATCAACTAACTATTGATGATGGTGGAACTATTGAAGCGAGTAACTTTGCTAGTTTCGATATATTTGATCCAGATACAGGAGAACCAGTAAATATTAATGGTACAGGAGAACCAGGAAACATTAATATACAAGCTAATTCTCTTCGTTTGAGCAATCAAGGCAGCATTGAGGCTGCTACTCAATCAGAAATTGGCGAAGCGGCAAATATTAACCTCACCATTGCTGAAGATATTATCTTTGAAAATAATAGCTTGATATCAGCTATCGCCTTAGAAAATGCTAATGGTGGTAACGTCACCATTAATGCTGATGATGGCTCGATAGTTGCTTTTCCCAATCAAAATAACGATATTATTGCCAATGCCGAACAGGGAAACGGAGGCAAGATTAACATCACTACTCAGGCAATTTTTGGCCTGGAAGAAAGACCATCTACACCACCCAACCAAACCAATGATATCGATGCTAGTTCTGAGTTTGGCTTATCTGGCACTGTAGCCATCAGTGACCCAGAAGTCGAACCCAACCGTGGGTTAGTTGAATTGCCAGAGACAGTGGTCGACCCTTCCGCCCTGATTGCCCAGAATCCCTGCACCCTGGGCTTGGACAGCGAATTTATCATTACCGGACGGGGTGGCTTGACCCCCAGTCCCAGTCAAACTCTCAGTAGCGATTCGGCGCGGGTTGGTTGGGTTGAGCCTGCCCCAGTGGAGAGCGGGGGAGCAGATGAGGAGGGGAGCAAGGGAGGGGGTGAGACTAATACTCAATCCCAAATCCACAATCCGATTGTGCCTGCCCGAGGATGGATCTTGAACGAGAAAGGCGAAGCGATCTTGGTAGGCTACGATCCCACTCACAGCGGACCCCAACGCTCCAGGCCAAGTCCTCCTACCTGCCCTGCGCCATGAGGCTACAGTGTATACACGAGTAAGAACAAATGTACATCATTAATTTGAGAATCGCTCTATCAGTCAGGAATGAGTGGTTTCTATGTTTAGAATCTTGACTTCCGTTTCTCTTTATCAACTGCTTCAATCCTTTTATTAACAATCACTTCAATACTTTAGCAACCATCTTTTGTTTGAGCTTGAGTAACTAATCTTTACTGCTATTTCCTCACAATTTCTTCAATTTATTTATCTATCTTAAAGGCGGAAAGAATGAATTGCGAGGTCGGGAATCAACTTAAACAGGGACAATTTAGTAAGCCTGAAACCTAGGAGCAACCCACGGGCGATTGCGCTCCGCACACCAGCAAAGCTGATCGCCACCCGTGATGAATGAAAGAAACACTCGAAATCAAAAAAGTCGATTTTACAAGGGTTTCGGCTCGTGTTTCTTCAGAGTTAAGAGCCAGAAATCAGAAGAGGCTCAGATTCTGACTACATGCGGGCAAAGCCCTTTGTGACCGTCCTTCGTCAGTCGCGGAACAAGGAGCAAGGAAAGAGGATTTCCTTATACTTTCTCAAACATGGTTTCAAGCCTCGTCGTGAGGGCGCGAATGAGTTTGGTAGAGGTACAAGCCGAATTCCAAACCAGTCCTCGTTCCTCATTCCTCCTTCCTTAATTGACCCCTGACACGTGTTTATCCATGTTTGTCTCGCTTTAAGTTGGTAGCCGTTAAACTTATGGAAGAAGACATTAATTTTGAAGCTTTTGAGGCAGCAAGTGACCTATTTAGCAGTACAGAGATTTCAGAAGTATGTGGCGAACTAGAGTTAAGGACGTTAGAAGATAGAGAAACCGACCGAATTTTAGCTTATATCCACCCTGAAAGTGATATCCTCTATCCTACTGACCTTGAAGAAAAAGTAATTGATCCTCTTACTGGTCAAAAACTATCTCTCACAGATGCTTTTCCGCTATCTGACCCCAAAGCATGCATCACATCAGATGAGAGCACAAGTTCTGCTATACCCCGTAGCATGAGCATTATTAGAGATCCAGATTTAGACGAGCCACCGCCAGCAGATAGGATAGATAGAGTCGGACAAGCCAAACTAAAAGCCGATCCAAGGGAAATTAGTAAACTCCTCTCAAAATCTCCACCAGGTCAGCAATCTCCACTAGCTAAAGCTGCTGCCGCTGGCAATTCAGACGGTGACGGAGATGATGATGAGATTGATGAGATTGATGACATAATCGACCTTGCTGACGGATCTGAAACCCGCCAAATCTTTATCTTCCGTAGTGGTAAGCAACCTACTGATAAACCTATTTTAGAAATTGAAGATTTAGAGATTCCCATTAATGAAGCAGGAAAACCAGTTTATGGTGATATTTATAATGACGTAGACTCAGACGAGTTACAAGAACAAGGAGGAGTTGTAATACCAGATAATCAAATATCTGATGTTCAAAACGGCAAATTCGAGCTAGACTCTGAATCTGTTTCAGAACTTTTAAATGATATCGGATTAAGTTCTGAATTCATCAGCAATTTACAACAAGGAAATTTTAATATTGGTTCAGAACTCCCAGAAATTAATTTATCTGGATACCAGTTAGGTCATATCGCTTCAGGGTTTGTTATTGAAGATTTTCCCAATTATCTCAACGATTTAGATTTAGATGGTCTGGGAGTATATCCTCTATCTAGCCTGTCTGTTTTGAAAAATATCAGCGAAAATCTTGAATTCTAACTAATGTTAAAAGGAGTTAGACATTTTTTAGTATTGTAGTGGACTGACACAGCTAAAATAGTGCAATAGAGTGATTAGCTATCAACAATTAATCATCCCTATCTATCCACCTAGCAGTAGAAAGCATCATCAGACTGTATCGGCGTTAATCGGCGGAATCTCTTCTAATGCAACATTTAAGGCGTGTCAGTCTTGTAAAACTCTCTTGCAAACTTTAGATTCAGATGAATGAAGGCTTTGACTGAGGCATTGCTCATAACTGATATGAATATTGAGGAAAAGACATGGCAAAAACAAGGACTCTATTTCAGCGTCAATTACTAACTATTTTAATCTTTTTGCTGGCAGGAATGACCCTTGCTCCCAGGATAGCTAACGGGCAAATCGTGCCAGATGACACTTTGGGGAAAGAAAATTCTACTGTCAGACAGGATGTGATTAAAGATGTTGATAGCGACATCATCGAAGGCGGGGCAACCAGAGGCGCGAATCTCTTCCACAGTTTTACGGATTTTAATGTGGATGTCCGCAGGGGAGCTTATTTTGCCAATCCCGATGCCATTGACAATATCCTCAGTCGGGTAACGGGGAGTAATAGCTCGTCAATTTTGGGAACTCTCGGTGTTTTGGGGGATGCCAATCTATTTCTGATCAATCCTAATGGCATTGTCTTTGGTGAAAATGCCCGTTTGGATGTAGGCGGTTCGTTTTTTGCTTCTACTGCGGATAGTTTGTTGTTTGATAATGGGTTTGAGTTTAGTGGGAGCGATCCTCAAGCACCGCCATTGTTAACGGTTAATATTCCTGTTGGGTTGGGGTTTAGGGATGATCCTGGAAGTATTACGAATCAGTCTAGAGCAGTTGATAGCAACGAAAATCCTGTCGGACTTCAGATGCAGTCAGGAAAAGATATTACTTTTGCAGGTGGCGATATTACCTTGGATGGGGGAAAAATAACAGCACCAGGAGGAAGAGTTGAATTAGGGGGATTAGCAGCAGCGGGAACAGTTGAGTTGAGTAATGATGGCAGCTTAAGCTTTCCAGATGATATAGAAAGAGCCGATCTTAAACTTAGTAATGATGCTTCTGTTAATGTCCGTGCAGCAGAAGGAGGCTTTATTACAGTCAATGCTAATAATGTAGAACTTGTCGAAGGAAGCACACTTTTAGCTGGAATCAAACTACGCATGGGTTCGCCTAATGCTGAGGCAGGAGATATTACAATTAATTCGACTGGCTCAGTTTCCCTTACCAATGGTTCTCAACTAAGTATTAGAGTTCGAGGACAAGGTGATGGTGGCAATGTAATTATTAATGCCAAAGATAAGGTTTTGTTTGATGGAGTAGGTGATGGCTCTCCTAGTGCAGCCTTTAGCACTATCAGAGAGGAAGGCGAAGGAAATGCAGGTAATATAGAAATTATTACAAGTTCTCTTGTTTTAACCCATGGGTCTCAATTGAGTACTAGCACTTTTGGACAAGGCAATGCAGGTGATGTCATCCTGGCAGTTGAAGGCGCAGTGGAGCTGGTTGGTGGGGATATCTTTAGTACTGTCGAAGCAGGAGCAGTAGGAGAAGGCGGCAATATAGCGATTAATGGAGAATCCTTATCTTTAAGTGATGGTGCTCAACTACAAACTTTAGTGCGTCAGGCGGATGAAAATATCCCCGCAGGCAAAGGAAATGCAGGCAACATCAATATTCAAGTAGATGATGCTGTAGTTATTTCTGGTGTAGGTAGCGACGGCTCTGTCAGTCTAATTACTAGCGAGTTGCAAACAGGAGCAACGGGTAGTGCGGGAAACGTTAATATTCAAGCAAGTTCGTTGTCTCTAAATGGGGAAGGCAATGCGATTAGTTCTACCACTTCTGGACGGGGAAATGCAGGTGATGTCATCCTGGCAGTTGAAGGCGCAGTGGAGCTGGTTGGTGGGGATATCTTTAGTACTGTCGAAGCAGGAGCAGTAGGAGCAGGTGGCAATATAAAGATTAATGGACAATCCTTATTTTTAACCGATGATGCTCAATTACAAACTTTAGTGCGTGGTGCTAAAGGGACTACCTTAGCAGGCAAAGGCAATGCAGGTAACATTAATATTCAAATAGGTTCGTTGTCTCTAAATGGAGAAACCAATAAGATCATTTCTAGCACTTTTGGACAAGGAGATGCAGGTGATGTCACTATTGAAGCTGAGGGAGCAGTAGAGCTAGTTGGTGGGGAGATTTCTAGCAATGTCGAGTCTAGAGCAGAAGGTAATGGAGGTGAAATTGATATTACCGCTAACCACCTTTCTCTAACTAAAAAAGCAAAACTGAATACTAGCACTTCTGGACAGGGA
>JASJDX010000383.1 GCA_030064975.1 Pleurocapsa sp. MO_192.B19 | reverse complement strand
CCAACAAACTCCGTTTCAAAGATTGTATCTTCATCCTCTAATAGCATTTCAATTACTTCCCTAAGATTTTCTTGCAGTTCGTCTAGGGTTTCTCCTTGAGAATGCGCACCTTTAAAACCAGGAATATAACCTACATACAAGTTGGTGTCTAAATCACGTTCGACAATTGCGGTAAATGTCTTCATTCAATTTATATTGTTTATGTGACCGAATCTATCTATTATCATACTTGTTTGGATTAGAGGAGTCTGCCAAAAAGCGATCGCATTTCTCAGCGGAAATTAGATTTTTTCCAGCGATCGCTATTTAAATATTTTTAGGTTGCAGATAAATAATGCGATCGCGCCAATTGGCTTGATGTTGATTGTCCCATAGCCATATAATTGCCTTAACTAGTTTGCCAAAGTTATTGGGTGGAATTGAACGATAATCGATAAAAATCACTCCTGAATGCTGAATATTGTTTTGTCCCCATTCAATTAAAATTGGTGGAATTGTCTGTTGATCGTAGGTAATCAAAGTTAGTTCTTCACCAGATGCAGCCTTGAGAATTGTTTCATCAGGCACACCTAAATAATTACCCCCCTGCCAAGTATGGATACTAAATATGGGAATGTCTGGACGTTTAGCAGATATTTGGTTGGCTATTTCTGGAGATATTTGTTCGTCTAATAAAAAAGACAGCATTAATTTTATAAGTCAGATTCCAGCACATCTAGAGGGATTGATACCAATTCTGTTTGGGGTAAGATTCGTTTGAGAGCTGTATAATTAATTGCCAAGTTATCTTCTATAGCCAGACTAATCTCTTCTGGATAGGCTTGTGCATAATTAAACGCTGCTTTTACCCACTCTGCTGATTTTTGTAAATGAGTCGCAATCTGTTCTATGTCGTGCTGATACTGTTCTGCCAGCATCATTACTTGCCACACTGCTAAATTAGAATTTTTGAGATAAGCTTGTCTACCTACGGGAGAATTACGAAACTCAATATAGGCAAACTCAGTTTCTCGTAATGATTCTTCAATTAACATTGCCCCCGTTTCACTGGGAGTTTTACCCAAACGACGCGCCAATCTTTGCAACCTGGCTTCAGTTTCTTCTGGCAATCTAGTACTGACTACTTTGGACATTAAATATACAAACTATTGAATTGAAAAATCATTACATTTACATTGTAACTAAGAGTTACAGAATTAATGGGAACTTAAAAGAATAATTTTACTATTAACCAGGGCGATCACCCTGCACCTAGTCTTCGGCTTGCTGTATCTCAAATTAATGTTTTTAATTTCCCACTTATTTCTTCCATGATTTCATCGGGTGCTTTTTCAATGAATTTAACGCCTCTGGTTTTCCAGTCAACACTTCTAAGATGATGAATTAATACTACTCCTTTGGTAGATAGCTCTTTTGTTAATAGCACTTCAAAACTAAATCCTTTGACTTTGCTAGTGATGGGACAAACAAAAACTAGAGATGATAAAGAATTAAATTGTTTGGGAGAGACCACAATAGCAGGTCTATGTCCAGCTTGTTCTCTACCTTTTTGAGGATTAAAATCGAGCCAGATAATATCGCCACGACTGGGAATATATTTGTTACCAGATTTCTTCACCAACTGGTTCACCCCAATCATATTCACCATTAAAATCTTGCGCACTTGCCCCTTCTAGCAATTCTTCTAGGGTATATTTTTGATTTTGTGGGGTAATAATAATATTATTATCTACAACTTCGATTGTAATCGCTTCTCCTGGTTGAAGATTAACTTGCTCGGCAATATTTTTGGGAATTCTAATTGCCAGGCTATTTCCCCATTTAGCTACATTGGGCATGATTTTTGCTTATTTAATTTTGTATCTACATTGTATCTACAATAAGAGCGATCGCATTAGTATCCAACCGAAAAATTTTAATTTTATTTAATTATTCTGTAAAAGAAATTATTAATTTAGCTAGTTAAAAAACTTTATAGTTTTGACATAGTTACTTGTGAGTCAATTGTAATGCAACGGGTTTTTACTTCTCTCTTCTTCTATACATTATCTATATCTACCCTCGGATGCTTAATTCCTTTATCTGCACAGGCGCAAATAACCCCCGACGGTACGACATTGACCACGGTTAACCAGGATGGGAATAATTTTACGATTGAGCAAGGCGATCGCGTTGGTGATAATTTATTTCATAGTTTCAATGAGTTTTCCGTACCCACATTAGGTTCAGCAGCGTTTAATAATGCAGGGAACATTGCCAATATTTTTAGTCGGGTAACGGGTAGTAATATTTCCAATATCGACGGGTTAATTAGTGCCAACGGTGCAGCTAATTTATATTTAATCAATCCCAACGGTATTATCTTTGGGCAAAATGCCAGATTAGATCTTGGTGGTTCGTTTTTTGCTTCTACTGCCGACAGTTTGTTGTTTGAAGGGGATACAGAATTTAGTGCTAGTAATCCTCAAGCACCACCATTGTTAGAAGTGAGTATTCCTGTCGGGGCGAGGTTTCGCGATAATCCTTCTTCTATAACTATTGAGAAACAGCCTATAGGTTCGGCGGATTTCGATCCAGCACCTTCTTTTGACGATAATTTTTTTGGTTTGAGAGTTCCAGATGGAAAAAGTTTCGCACTTGCTGGGGGAGATATTACTGCTGATGGAGGTGGAATAGTTTCAGTTGGTGGTCGAATTGAGTTAGGCGCAGTGGGAGAAGGAGGAACATTAGGACTAGATGTCAATGGTGACAATATTAGTTTTAATTTTCCCGATGATTTATCACGAGCAAATGTTTCTTTGACTAACAATGCGGGTTTTCTCGTATCAGAAAGTGAAGGCGGAGATCTGGCAATCACTGCGAACAATATAGGTATCTTAGAAGGAAGCGGTCTATTCGGTGGGTTGTTTAATGGATTGGGTTTACCAGATGCTCAAGCAGGAGATATTAACCTCAATGCAACGGATTCGGTAACTATTTCTAATGGCGGTAGAATTCAAAACAGCGCTAATACTGAAACAATTGGCAATGCTGGTAACATCAACATTACTGCTAGTTCACTTTCCTTGAATGATGCTGCTCAAATAAGTACCGAAACTTTTAGTTCTGGAAATGCAGGAAATTTAACTATTGATACTGGACGTTTGCTTATTTCTGAGGGAGCTTTTATTTCTACAGCAACTCGTCCTAATAGCTCTGGTTTGGGAGGTAATCTAGTCGTTAACGCCTCTGAATTTGTAGAATTAAGTGGTACTTCCGCCGACGAACAATCTCCAAGCGGTTTATATGCTACAGCTTTTGGTACTGGAAATGGAGGAGAATTAAATATTACTACTCCTCAATTAGTTATTAAAGATGGAGCTAGAGCCGAAACTAGTACCAATAATCAAGGAAAAGCTGGCAATTTAACTGTAAATGCTCCTAATTCTATTGAACTAAGCGGTACTTCAGCCAATGGTCAATTATTCAGTCGCTTGTCTAGCGAAACTTTCGGTTCTGGAGATGCAGGAGATATCAAAATTAATACACAGCAGTTCCAAGTTCAAAACCGTGCAAGAATCTCTACTTCAGCATTAGGTGTGGAAACAGCAAATGCAGGAAATATCTCTGTAGAGGCTAGTGACTTCATGAACATAAATGGAGGAGATTTGAGTGCAATTTCAGCCACTATAAATTCCGAAGGAAACCTGGCTGATGGTACAGCAACAGGGGGCAACATCACGATTGAATCTGGACAACTCAATTTGCAGAATGGATCTACTATTATTACTAGTACGCTTGGTGAAGGGAATGCAGGAACTTTAACAATAAATACTACAGATTTTGTAAATTTGGATAGTAGTAGTCTCTTTACAGCTTCCATTGGTGGTTCGGGAGGAGATATATTGGTTAAAACTAAAAATTTATCTACTCAAAATAATTCTTCTATAGCTACTATTGCGGTAGGACAAGGAAATCCTGGTGATTTGTCAATAGAAGCCTCTGAAACTGCAAATATAACTAGTAGTGCAGTCTCCACATCCTCTTTGGGAATAGGTAGTGGAGGTTCGCTTTCTGTTAATACAAAAAATTTAACCGTTAATGACGGCGCAGAAATTTCTACTTCTATTGTCGCTCCTGATAGTTTTGCCGAAGATTTGAGTTCAATTGCATCAATTGTCCCTATTTTTGGCGGGATACTAGATTTAATTACGCTTCCCGAAGATTCTGAATTTGAGCTAGGAAATTCAGGAAACATCAATATATTAGCTGACTCGCTTTTAATTACTAATGGAGGGACAATATCGGCTTCTATCTTAAGTCAAGGAAATGCAGGGGATCTATCTATAAAGTCAAATCGTATTGAATTTGATGGTGGAGAGAATCGATTTCTAACTGGTTTGTTTGCATCAGTAGAATCAGGCGCAACAGGCAATGGTGGAAATATTTTAGTTGGCAATGAACAATTTCCTACTCGACAGTTAATTCTCAATAACGGAGCGCAAATTGTAGCTAATACTTTTGGCGAAGGAGACGCAGGAATTTTATCTATTTTCGCTAATAATATTGACATTAATGAATCTCGAACTGGTCTATTTGTATCAGTAGAATCAGGTTGTATCAGTAGAATCAGGGGCGACTGGCAAAGGTGGAAATATTTTAGTTGGTAATGAAGAATTTCCTGCTCAACAGTTAATTCTCGATAATGGAGCGCAAATTGTAGCCAATACTTTTGGTGGAGGAGATGCAGGAAATTTATCTATTTTTGCCAACAATATTGATCTTAATTTTTTCAGTGGATTATTTGCCGAAGTCGGCGAAAATGCCACAGGACAAGGTGGAAACATAAATATTGGTAGCGAGCAATTTCTAGTAGAACAGTTAAATTTAACTAATGGAGCAATAATTGGTGCTGGTACTTCTGGAACAGGGAATGGAGGCAATGTTTTTGTTGGGGCAGAATCTTTGTCTTTGAATGGTGGAGGACGAATTGCTTCCAACGTTAATATTGGAGGTCAAGGAAATGCAGGAGCGGTTGAAATTTTAGCTACCGATAGTATTGCTATTGACGGTAAAGCTTCAGAAGGATTTCCCAGTGCCATAACTAGTGTGGTTAATGGAGAAAGAGAAGGAGAAGGAAAAGGAATAGGCAATGCTGGAAATGTAACTGTTACGACAAATCATTTGTCTTTGACTAACAGCGGTCGAGTTTCCGCTACTACATTAGGTCAGGGAAACGCTGGGAATTTGACAATTAATGCTGCCGATTCAATCTTCATTAGCGGATTTTCAGAACGCTTTCGTAGCGGTATAGTAGTCGATGCGCTGATTAATCAAGGAAACAGTGGAAATGCAAAAATTTCTACTAACCAACTTACGATTGAAAATGGTGGAACTATAGAAGCAAGTAATTTTGATAGCTTAAATGTTTTTCCTGACGGAACAGGACAACCAGGAAATATTAGTATAGAAGCTAATTCTATGAATCTGAATAATGAAGGTAGGATAGAAGCTGCCAGTCAGTTTGCAGAAGGAGACAGCGCCAATATAGATTTGACTGTTGCCGAAGACATTATTTTACAAAACAATAGTTTTATTTCTGCTCGCGCCTTAGAAAATGCAACTGGCGGAAACGTAACTATTGATGCCAATGACGGATTTATTCTTGCTTTTCCAAATCAAAATAACGATATAATTGCAAACGCTTCAGAAGGTAGAGGAGGAGCAATTGATATTAATACTCAGGCAATTTTTGGACTAGAAGAACGTCCTTTAAATCCTTTGACAAATGATATCAACGCTAGTTCACAAGCTACTGGTCTGGACGGTACGGTTGATATTAACAATCCCGCAGTCGATCCCACAACTGGTTTGATTAACCTGCCTGCATCTGTCGGCGATGCCTCGGATCAAATCTCTCAAAATCCCTGCCAGCAAGGAGTAGGTAGTCAATTTATCGTTACAGGTAAAGGTGGTTTACCGCCAACTGTTAGTGAATCTCTTAATAGTGAAGCTGCACAGGTAGATTTAGTTGAAGCAGTTCCATCCCGAAGACGAGGTGACGGGGTGACAGGGGGACAAGGAGAAAATATTACTACAGAAGAAGCTGTACCCGCTATGGGTTGGGTGTTTAATGATCGTGGTGAGGTGACGCTGACGGCATATAAAACTACAAATACGGAAATAAAACGTTCTCCTCAAGTAAAATCTAATAGTTGTTCCGTTTCATCCTTCTAAAATTGCTGAAATATCTCGTCCAGCGTAGATTATTCGAATTATTTCGACTAAATCAGCGGAATAACGCTAAAAAATTATGTATTTATCAAATTTCTTAACTCTCCATTTTCTTAAACCTTGTAATTCTGGTTTCGATACTTCATAAACAGTTCCTATACCTGGATTTTTTGCCAATTGACTAAAGGTTTGCCGTGCTGCATCAAAAAATTTTAGAGCTATGCCTGAATTATTCTGAGCAATAAAATCATAGATATTATCTAGATCTTGGCTAGCTTTAGGAGTAATTAAAACACGTCTTGTCATTAACTTTGTTGGCGACGTAACTGATTTAAACGCTCTTGTTTTTTTTGCCACCACTGATCAGTTACTTCAATTGGTTCGCCACTGGCTAAACCTTCAAGCAGCATATTGTCTAATTTTTCTTGGGCTGCTTGTTTTTGCGCCTGACGAATTAAATCACGGATATATTCGCTAGCAGTACTATAGCCACCTTGGGCAATCTGTTCGTCAATGAAGGCTCGCATCGAATCTGGCAAAGAAATATTTAAGGTTGTCATAGGAACTTTAGACAATTTAATAAGATAAATCTATTGTGGCAAATATTGGCAAAAATTGTTAATTATTCAACGATCAAAAAGCGATCGCAATTCCTACAACCATGAACAAAAATATATTTAACACCAGTAAAAAAAGAAAACTACGCTCTTTCTTTTTATTAGTTTTCTTATTTATTTTGGCTACAGCAATTCCTCCTGTAGTTGCCGAAGTCTCTTCCCCTCCGCCGATAGTTGAAACTAAAAGCCCCCTAAATCCACGCCAGTTCCTACAATGGAGGGAACCTCCGCAACGGACTGGCTCCCCAAGTATGGGGGACTTCCAACTATCCCTCTCCCCCCAAACTTGGGGAGCGACCCCGCGTCGCCGTCAGGCGCAAGGGAATGCGCGGGGGGCTAGGGGGGCTTTTAATCCCAGTCAGTTAGTCCAACAAGCCAAAGAATTATATCAAGCGCAAAAATATGAATCCGCTTTACCTTTATGGGATGCAGCAGCAAAGGGTTATTCGCAAGCAGGAGATAATGTTAATTCAGCGATCGCTTTAAGTAATTTATCTCTTACCAATCAAAAGCTAGGACGATGGGATGCAGCTAATGTGGCTATTGAATCTAGTTTGGAGTTATTGGATTCTCAATCAGAAAGTAATTCAACCACTCTGGCACGCACTCTAGATATTCAGGGTAAGCTACAGCGCGAAACAGGAAAATCAGCAGAGGCTCTTGAAACCTGGCAGCAAGCAGCTAAAATTTACCAGGAAAACGATAATGTAACCGCATTAAATCAAAATAACCTTAATCAGGCTCAAGCTTTACGGGATTTAGGTTTATATCCCCGTGCTTGTAAACGCATCTTAAGTACTTTATCGATAGATAATATTTCTACTTGCAAACAACTAAATCAACTTACTGAAGCTCAATTACAAACCAAACTCAAACCAATAACCTCTAAACCCTCTTTAACTAAAGTATCGGCATTAAGAAACTTAGGGAATTTATTATTAATTATCGGTCAACCAAAACAGTCAGAGCAAATTCTGGCAACTAGTCTTACTGTAGCGCCAAAATTAGACTCGCCCCAAGAATTAAGTCTGACCTATCTCAGGGTAGGCAATACTTATCAGGCTTTGGCATTCGGGGAGGAAGTACGCAGTCAACGTCGCCAATACGAACAACAGGCTTTAGATGCTTATAACCAAGCAGTTGAGCGATCACCATCACCCACAATCAAACTAAAAGCACAGTTAAATCAACTGGACTTTCTCATCCAAAAGGAAGAATGGTCAGAAGCAGAATCATTATGGATGTCGCTTTATCCCCAAGTTGCCAACTTTAACTTATCTCTAGATAGAGATAATATATATGCGAACATAAATTATGCCCAAAATTTAATCAAAGTATTAGCTCAAGAAGATCGAACCATTCCTAACAGTCTGCAATTACCGACCAAAGCAGAAATAGAACAGATTTTAGTTAACGCCACCAAACAGGCTCAAACTTTGGGCGATCGCCGAATAGAAGCCCATGCTTGGGGTACTCTGGGTAGACTTGATGAAATAACTAGCGAATACCCTGCTGCCGAAACCTATACCAAAAAGGCACTTAACTTAGTATCTAATTATGATGCTTCAGACATTGCTTATCAATACTTTTGGCAATTAGGACGTATCCAAAAAGAACAAGATAATATCCCTAAAGCGATCGCCTCTTACACCAAAGCCTATGATGCTTTACAATCCTTACGTAGCGATATTGCCACCATCAACCCCGAAGTTCAGTTTAACTTCCGCGATGAGGTCGAGCCAGTCTATCGGGAATTAGTCGAATTAGATGTTAAATATGCCCAAACCTTAGAAAAATCAGGAAATAAGTCAGAAAGTAAAGCCAGACTAATCCAAGCTCGTGATGTAGTTGAATCTCTACAGTTGGCACAGTTAAACAACTTCTTCCGTGAAGCCTGTATTGATGCTAATCCTCAAATCATCGATGCGATCGATCCTCAAGCTGCGGTTGTATATCCGATTATTCTGCAAGACCAATTAGAAATTATTTTGAGTTTACCCAACAAAGAACCGAGTTTATATCAAAGTAGTGTATCTCAAGCAGAATTAGAAGCAAAGGTAAAAAATATTAAAGACAATCTGGAAACTGCTATTATTCCTGCGGAGTCTTTTTTGCCCCAGTATCAAGAAGTCTATGATTGGATCGTTCGACCTTTAGAAACAGAGTTAAGCAAAAATAAGGTTAAAACCATTGCCTTTGTTTTAGATGGTGCATTACGCAACATTCCCATGTCCATACTCCACGATGGCAAACAATATCTAGTAGAAAAGTACGCCCTTGCCCTTACTCCTGGTTTGCAACTACTAGATCCCAAACCCCTAACCGCCCTTCAACTTGATGCCGTTACAGGAGGAATAAGTGAGATCCGCACCGATTTTCCACCCCACCAAAAGTTTGGCGATCTTCCCAAAGTCCCCGAAGAATTAGCAACCATTCAACAAACTGGACTAACTAAAAGCTCGTTACTCAATAGTCAATTTACCAAACAGGCACTAAAACAAAACATAGTTGCTTCTGGCTCGCCCATCGTTCATTTAGCTACCCATGCTAATTTTAGTTCCAAAGCCGAAGAAACCTTTATTCTCTCTTGGGATGGTCAAATCAATATCAAAGAATTAGATGACTTGCTGCGGGATGAAACCTTTAACCGCAAAAATGATATTGAACTTCTTGTCTTAAGTGCCTGTGAAACCGCCAGTGGCGATCCGCGAGCCACTCTAGGACTGGCAGGGGTGGCAGTACAAGCTGGTGCTAGAAGTACTTTGGCTACTCTCTGGTCAGTAGTAGATGAAAGTACCGCCCAATTAATGGGGGAGTTTTATCGCCAATTGCAAAAATCCACAACTACGGAAGCTAACAAAGCAGAAGTCCTCCGACAAGCACAACTAACTTTAATTAAAAACCAAAAATTCAACCACCCTCATTTCTGGGCGCCGTTTATCCTAGTTGGTAATTGGCAGTAATTTGGAAGTTAAGTGACATCCTCCCGCGATTTATCGCGGGCTTCCTACACTCGCGAGTAGGCATTTCTGCCCTACGCCTCTTATCTAGATACACAGCAGCTACCATGTACCCCTGACAGATCGACTTGACAGACAATTTCTTTCCCTCAGAGTCCCTGAG
>JASJDX010000382.1 GCA_030064975.1 Pleurocapsa sp. MO_192.B19 | reverse complement strand
AATCAAATTGCAGTTAAATTAGTTGGCAAATAGATATTTAATAAATATAATATTTCCTTTGATCTTAAGCCTGTTGCGATCGCCAAGATGACAGTAGACTTATCGCTTTCGCTTTCCTCATTTACCTACCTTCTGTTTGATCAACATGGCAATCAGGGATAGTCGATGGAGAATTATCGGGTACAGTTCCAGGGGCTTGAGCGGTAAGAACCACTGTACCTTTAGCATCTACATACCAGCTACGGGCTGGAGGTGGTAATCTAGAGGCTTTTTTGGTGGCAGAACTCAATGGCTGTTTAACTTGATCCACAGGAGCATCAAAAACGATGATAGATTCACTGCTTAAAGATTCTTTGGGGCGGGGTGGTAATCCTCCCCTTCCTGTAATGGTAAGCTCGCTGGTATTGGGTTGCCTTTCTATTGAACAGGCTACGGCTACTGTCTCTTGTGCTTGGGTTGGCTGTTGAGCTAGATCGATTACTTCTAACTGAAGATCTGGTTCTAGGGTTTCGATGTTTACTCGCCCATCGATTCCCAGTCGAGAACTGGCACTAATTTGACATTCCCCACAGACAAATAATCCTTGGGTATCAATCTGAATATTTCCTCCCATACCTTGAATGGCATCAGCACTAATTTGGCTACCCTCTAAAGCCACAATATTATTAGCATTAATAGTTATGTTACCACCGTCTCCCACTCCCACAGCTCGAGCGGAAGTATTACTATTGCCTTGCAAGATAATATTTTCAGCATCGAGAAAAATATTCCCACCACCTCCAGATTGGGTATCTGCGGTGATAGCTCCTCGGCGATTAAGCAAGATTGAATCGGCATTTATTCCCAGTGTTCCAGCGTCTCCTGTACCTGTAGAATTAACAGAAACTATTCCTCCATCATCGATATTTAATTTAGTGGTAGTAATAGTTAAATCTCCCCCGTTCCCTGTCGTTGTTGGTAGGGGTTCCGCTCCTACAGAAATATTACTGAAAATATTACTGGTCGATCTTCCTGCTACAGTTATCGATTCGGTAGCATCAATGGTTAAGCTGCCGCTATTTCCAAAACCTAAGGTTGAGGTAGTTATTTGCGCCCCTGCCAAAGCTTCTAAGTTCTCTGTGTTAATCGCAATGTCACCACCTTGACCAGTAAATAAACTACTAGAAGAGACAATAGAGGCATCTACCTTGAGAGACTCTGAAGCATTAAGAAAAATAGAACCTGCTATCCCATCTCCTGCTGTAGCAGTAGCAACTAAACCACCTTCGCGTATTTGCAAGTTAGCTGTTTCAATACTGATTGTGCCAGCGTTAGCTTTACCTGTAGTAGCTGCAATAATACCTTCAGTAATCAAGCCAAATTCAAAATTGGCTAAAGATTCAAGGTCAGGAAAACTTTGAGCGAAAAATAATCCTTGCAGAGAATCAAAGCCAGAACCAATTACTTCTACAGAATCCCTAGCTCTAATTTCAATATTACCTCCTGTTCCATCTCCTAAGATCGAAGCGTTAATTAGCCCTCGATTGAGTTGTATAGTATCGGTATCAATTCTAACGCTTCCTCCCACACCAGACTGAGTAGAAGCAGACAGACTTCCCTTATTGTTAAGCACAATTGAATTAGCCGTAATATTTAAATTTCCCGCATCTCCCAAACCAAGGCTTTGCAAGTCAATGCTAGCACCATCTTGCACAGTTAATTCTGGGGTAGTAATGTCAATATCTCCCGAAGCATTAGTAGCCTCATTAGGAAATGACGTTCTTCCAGAGCTAGCTAACAAACCACCTCGATTCAAGCCCTCAATGGTAGTTATGCCAATTAACTCTACAGAATCAGTCGCATTAATTGTTAATTTTCCTCCATTTCCTGCTCCTAAAGTTGCCGAACCAAATTCTGCGCCATCGCGAATAATTAATTTGCCTGTGGAGATTTCCAAGTTTCCTGCGTCAGACGAGGTAAAGGTAGTTGTGCTAATACCAGTAATTAATAGAGGATTAGCGGGAATTCCTCTTGCTTCAATACCTTCATCAGCTTGGATATTAATACTGCCTCCCAAACCTCCTACGGAAAGAATAGTACCATCAGCAAGTAATGCTCCTGTATTACTTGAAATGAGCGCATCTTCTATGGTTAAGTTTCCTGTATTGATGTTGATATTCCCTCCCGCTCCCGAGCCTAGAAGGGTATTGGAATAGATTCCAGTCAAAATAAGGCTATCAATCGGACTATCTCTCAGCTCTATAGATTCAGCAGCGGTCAGGTTGATATCTCCACCAACAGCATCACCAACGGTGCCATTAGCGATAGTTCCTCCATCTCTAACTATTAAGCGTTCGGTTTCTAGGTTAATATCTCCAGATAAAGCCGATTCAACACTGCCTGGTCTACCCCCACCTTGTAATGCCGAGGCACTAATTTCGATATCGGTAGCATTGACATTGATGTCTCCTCCCATTCCTGCGGTAAAAAGTGGACTAAAGATAATTGAACCTTCACTAAGACTTAACGAGCCAGTATCAATGGTGAGACTTCCTGCTTCACCTGTTGTCACAGTGCCGATAAAAATACCCGTACCGCGATCTTCTGGTTGCAGAGTGCCACTTAAAGCACCAAGCTGAAACGTCTGTTGAAATTCGGCAAATCCCGTCCCAGTGATATTTATATCTGATGCCTGGACATTTACATTACCGCCATCTCCCGCGCCAAAAGTTGTGGTGCTAATAAAAGAGCGCTGTTCGATATTTAATCTACCTGTCTCTATATTTATTTCGCCACCGTTCCCGCTAGCTTCTGCACTCACTTCATTGAGTATTTGAGAACCAGATACCATATCATCTTCAATTAGTCCCTTTAAGGATATGGACTCGACAGCTTTAAGATTAATATCTGCTCCTGGTGAATTACCTAAAGTTGGTGCTGTAACCTGCGATCGCTCTAGAGTAATATTGTTTCCTTGAAGCTGAATACCACCATCGGGATTACTAATGAAGTTGGGATTTCCTAGAGAAGATTCTGCTAACAACTCAAGAGCGGCTAACTGGGTGACTGCTTCATATCCCAATTGCCAACCCGCAGCAATCTCAGTAATACTTACTTCTCCTGCGGCAACGCTACCAAGATCGATTCTGCCCGACTCCGCCGTTACTACACCACCATTAAAAGTAATTCCATTTCCCACTAAAGCGAAGGTATTGCCTGGAGTTACTGCTAAACCTGGATTAGCTTCTAAATCCGAACCGAGATTTCCCGTACCTGTTACCTGAATAGCTTCAGAATTTTGTCCTAATTGCAAGCCAACGGGAACGCTGATAGTTAATATTGGTTCTGCTTGAGTATCTGTGGCACTAAATACCGTACCATCTTCAAAAATCAAACTATCTGCGGTACTACCCAAAAACGAGCCACCGATATCTAAGCTGGCATTGGCACCGAAATTAATTCCGCTGGGATTAATCAAGATTAAGTTGGCATTGCCATTGGCTCTAATTAAACCGTCAATAGACGAAATATTACCGCCAGTTACTCGACCAACAATGTTGCTGATATCCGAGGCATTATTGAAAAAGGCAGTATTACCTGTTTCGACGGAAAAGTCTTGAAAACTGTGAAACAAGTTACTATCTGCTCTAGTACCTCCAGTAATTTCCGTTACATCCAAAGAAGTATTAACTTCTGTTCCCGTAGTACCATCGGTGGTAATTTGTGCTTGAAGAGAACTACTATTAATCAAATACCAGCCTGTCAAACTACCAACAAACGATAACCAGGAAGCAATTGGTGGTATTGAGAACTTCTTGGTTCGATTATGGCGATCACCCTTGGATTTACGCACTTTTTCACAGCTTCGAGCAATTCGCTTATAGCTCTCTTTGATTACCATCTTTAAAATAAGAATGTGCTGTTTATAATTAAGAGATCGACAATCCTAATAACTGTAAATTACGATTAGCTTAATTGTTGTATTAACTCAATTGTTTATAGGGAACGCTAAATCTTATTGCTGGTAATAGTTTGGTATTTATAGTTTTTATAAAAAAACAACCTATTTTAGTTGCATCTAATCATACTATCACTATGATTGTATTTTTGCCTGTATTAGGTTTCAGGTTTTTCAACCCCACCTGAAATTGTCAAGAGAGATTATTGATAACTGATCATTAGATAATTGTTCCTTGAAATAACGATAGCCAATTTGATAAATAGCTGATTACAATGCGATAAACTAAATGTTCTTCTATTGCTAGCACCTATGACTCAGATTATGACTTCAGCCCTATTGTCAGTCGCCAATCTCAGAGTTGCTTATCCTCGCCAATCTCAGCAGGAGACTATTTGGGCTGTAGATGATGTTTCCTTTGATCTTAAGCCTGGGGAAAGAATGGGGTTAGTGGGAGAATCTGGTTGTGGCAAGTCTACTCTAGGACGAGCAATTATGCGTCTTCTGCCGGAAGGTAGCCAAGTAGAAGGCCAAGCTGTTTTTCAAGAAAAATCAGTTTTTGAATTAAATAAAACAGAATTACGCCAATTTAGAGGAGAAGTAGTAGCTTTAGTTTTTCAAGATCCGATGACACGGCTAGATCCCTTGATGACTATTGGCGATCATTGTTTAGAAACTTTAAAAGCTCATCAACCTCAGTTATCCAAAGCTGCGGCGAAGAAATTAGCCACCGAAACTCTAGAGACAGTCAAAATACCTGCAAACCGTTGGGGACAATATCCCCATGAATTTAGTGGAGGGATGCGTCAAAGAGTTGCGATCGCTTTAGCATTATTACTCAATCCTAAAGTAATTGTCGCCGATGAACCCACCACTAGTTTAGATGTTACCGTTTCCGCAGAGATTCTGGATGAATTAACTAGACTGTGTAGCGAAAGAGAAATGGCATTGTTGTTAATTTCCCATGATTTAGCAATGGTAGGAGAATATTGCGATCGCATTGCTGTGATGTATCAGGGAAAAATGGTAGAAAAAGGGGATGTTAAATCTATTATCTATCATCCCCAGCATGAATATACCCAGTCTTTGTTAAATGCAGCACTGCACCTTCAAGCAGTAGAAGATAAACTAGAAGATACTAGCAGCCAAAAATCCTCAATTCTGGGAGTAAAAAATTTAAAACAGCATTTTACTTTAGAGACAAATTTACTTCAGCAATTATTTTCTCAAGAGAAGGCATCAGTCATTAAAGCAGTTGATAATGTAAGTTTTGATTTATATCCAGGGGAGATCTTAGGGTTAGTGGGAGAATCTGGTTGCGGTAAAAGTACCCTCTCGCGAACAATTTTGCAATTACTTAAACCTACAGGGGGACAAGTTGAATTTTTAGGACAAGATTTGACTACTCTTTCTCCTCAAGCAATGCGGAGTAAACGGCGACAACTACAGATGGTGTTTCAAGATCCTCTCGCTTGCTTAAATCCCTTGATGAAAGTGGGAGATAGTATTGCCGATCCTTTATTGATTCATAAATTAGCCACCCCCGCAGAAGCAAAACAGCAAGTAGCTACCATGCTAGAAAAAGTTGGCTTAACTCCTGTAGAAGAATACTCTAAACGCTATCCCAAAGAATTATCGGGAGGACAACAACAAAGAGTGGCGATCGCTCGTGCTTTAATTACCAAGCCTAAGCTAGTAATCTGTGATGAGCCAGTAAGTATGCTCGATGCCACAGTGCAAACCCAAGTATTAGAACTTATGCTGGCTTTAAAAGAGGAATTTGACTTAACTTACTTATTTATTACCCACGATCTTTGGGTAGCTAGATTCTTTTGCGATCGCATCGCCGTCATGAATGCAGGTAAAATTGTTGAGCTCGACACTACTGAAAAAATATTTACCCAAGCTAGCCATCCCTACACTCAGAAATTGCTATCTGCCGCACCATTATTAGCATCCTAAAACACTAATTAAATTAATTTTTGGGCGTTGCTGGATCGAGGTATGATTTTATCTTTTAGCAACTGAACAGATCGACTAAAAACTAAAAACTAATAACTAATAACTAATAACTAATAACTAATAACTAATAACTAAAGATAGATAGCAAAATCAGCGATCGTGCAAGTATCACTCCCATTGATAGATGATTCAAATTAATTTCTACCATAATCTTAGGCTTGATAAGAAAACTAATTTTTAAAAGTCAAGTTTATGGATTCTTTTACACCCTTACAAACCTCTTGGCAGCAGCTAATGTCAATGGTTAAAGGTACAATAGAGCTAATACCTAATATATTAGTTGCGATCGTTGTTTTTATCGTTTTCTGGATTGTTGCTAAATTTTCTAGAAGATTGATTAAAAATTTTACTAAACGCAAACAATCTCGTAACTTGGGTTTAGTTCTGGCAAGACTATCTCAGGGATTGATTATTTTGATCGGTGCGTTTGTTTCTTTGGTGATCGTCATTCCCTCTTTCAAGCCAGGAGATTTAGTACAATTACTGGGAGTTAGTGGGGTTGCAGTAGGTTTTGCTTTCCGCGATATTTTACAGAACTTTTTAGCAGGTATCTTGATTCTGATTACCGAACCCTTTGTAATTAACGATCAGATTATTTTCAAGGAGTTTGAGGGTACAGTAGAGAATATTCAAACCCGCGCGACCACCATTAGAACTTATGATGGTCGTAGAATTGTTATTCCTAACGCAGAACTTTTCACTAACTCGGTAACTGTAAATACTGCCTTTGATAAACGTCGTTTACAGTACGATGTCGGTATTGGTTACGGTGATAATATTCAACAAGCAAAACAAATTATTTTAGATGTGCTTCGTAATACCCAGGATGTATTGCAAGATCCCCCTCCAGAAGCTTTAGTAGTAGATTTAGCAGGTAGCACCATTAATATCCGCGCTCGTTGGTGGATTAACCCTCCTCGTCGTGCCGATGCACTAGATACTCAAGATCGGATATTAACAGAATTTAATAATAGGCTAGTGGCTGCTGGCATCGATCTACCCTTCCCCACTCAGCAAATATTATTCCACGATCAGACTGAAGAAACAGACGGAGATCGTGCTCGTCAACGAGAAGGATGGCCAGCAGCGAAAGGAAATAACCCTAAACCGAGAAGTATTGGCAGTTCTCTGCGACAATTAGCTCAGGTGCGCAGTGGCAACGACAATGGTAATTTTAATGACAATGGTAACGAACGTTACAGCTAGAATTTTCCAGCAATTCAAAACTTGGCTAGCTAATAATCGTCATTTTTTCTTTTCTTGGTATACCAAGGACTCCAAGGAAACACAAGAACCAGAGCGATCGCTGATTGAATTGCCAGAAACACTACAGAAGAAGGTAGTTGATGCTATTGAAAATCTACCTAGTAATTCTGCAGATAAACAGGCGATCGCATCTATTATAGATGAATCATTTGAGTGCTGGTGTGCCGATCCCGAGCGTACTAATAACTCACTAGTGATTCTTAGTAGTCCTGTTGCTGCTGTATCGCGTATTTTATCCGAGACGCTGAATGAATGGGCCCAACAAAAGCAAGTATCAATAAAGCTTTTGCCTTTAACTGCTAGACCGGTTGCGATTGAAACAATTAAATCTAGGTTAGAGCATTATCTGGCTGGGCAGTCTAATTCTACAGATAATGATCCTCAAGATAATAATTCTCAAGATAATGATCCTCAGATGCAACAACAACAACAAGAAGTAGTGGTAATCCCTAATCTTGGCTGGTGTTTTCTACGTTCTCTTGAGGGTTTAGAAGGGATTGAATATATACAGTCATCATTGTGTGATAATTCTCAAAATCGTTTTTGGATTATTTTAAAACAAAAATTAGCAAGTAACAATTTTATTATCAACAGAGAGTAGTGAACAGTTATCAAGTTTATTGGTTGGCACAGTCTGCGGGAGATGCGGCAAAGGAAACGGCAGAAGAGACTAAAGAGATTGTCTCTAAAATTACTACAGGAAAAGTTGCCCAGGCAATATTTATTTTGCTAGCTGCCTATTTAGCTCTGAAAATATTAGATAAGCTAGTTACTTGGCTGTCTGAGAAGATTGCTAAAGAATGGCGAATCAGGGTTAAACAGTTTTTACCTTTTTTGCGCATGGTGGTATTAACTACTACCACTCTTATTTTAATGAACTTGTTTCTTAACTTATCTAAAGAAAATATCTTAGCGGTAACTGGTACGACAGCAGTAGCATTAGGTTTTGCTTTCAAAGATTATGCTAGTTCGATTATTGCAGGCATAGTTGGCTTGTTTGAATATTCTTATGGAGTGGGCGATCTCGCGGAGCGAGGTGGCAGAGCCAATCGCATTAAAATTGGCGAATATTATGGTGAGGTAATTAGTTACGGCTTACGCTCGGTTAGAATCCAAACCCCAGATGATAATGTAATTACTGTTCCCCACAACAAGATTTGGACCGAAGCAGTATCTAATGCCAACGCAGGAGCATTAGAAGCACAAGTTGTTACAAAGTTTTGTTTTGCTCACGAAACTGATATTGATTTGATCAAAACAATCCTCTATCGCGTAGCACAGACGAGCAAATATACTGCTCTTAAGCTACCAATTGCAGTGGTGATGGAAGAAAAGCCTTGGGGTAGTGTGTTTAAACTTAAATGTTATCCTCTTGATGCACGAGATGAATTTGTCTATAAAACCGATCTGATCACCAGAGCTAAAAGGGCTTTTGCTAAACATAAACTTGCTTATCCCCGCATCTTTAATATGGAACATTCGACATTGGTAAATGATAAATGATAACTTTTAATGATAGTGAGCACTTACACTGAGATTTACTTGGTAAGATTACATATTAGATGTGTTTAGATTTGTTTTAGATTTGTTATTGTTTTTTGTCTAAGTCTCGTTAATTGAAGCTGAAATCTTAAGAAAATCTAAATATTTCTGCTTTTCCAGCTAAGATAGTTATGTAGATGATTTTGAGTAAATAATCTGAAATTATATCCGTTTCAAAAAACTAGCTTTTACTGTATATCGGAGGCAAGCAGAAAATCCCCAATGGCATCATCGGGTTTCCTGCTCGAAAAAAAATGAAAATTTTGTTAGTTGAGAATGATTTCTATATTAGTGAGCTACTGATAGAAGTTTTAACAGAACGCAATTTTATTGTTGAAGCCGTATTTAATGGATTAGCTTCTTTACAATTTATGAAGAAGCACGACTACGATTTAATTATTCTCAATGTTGTATTGCCCAAACTCGCTGGGATTCCTCTTTGCCGTCAACTTCGAGCTGAAGGCTACAATATGCCCATTCTATTTTTGTCATCTATTGACACGCCAAAATTAGCCGCTTCAGCAGAAGAGGCAGGAGGTAACGATTATATGGTTAAACCCTTTAAGATCAATACTTTATTGAGCCATATCAATAATTTACTTAATCCTCACTTATTAAACCCACATTGGATTTAAGTGTAGTCCTAAAGATATACGGAGCGGTTTCAATTTTAGACATTGGCTAATTTTAGACATTGGCTGTGGCAAAGCAGAGCTATTACCTTGAAGTTAGTCAAACAAGACGTGAGGAGAGAAAGAATGCAAGCTCTGCAAAGCTCTGACCTTTGCTTTGATAGCTATAATAGTTAGCAAGACCCAGGTAAGACGAACGCGTAATTTTTTGTTAATTGGGCAACTCTTGATACTAAATCATCTAAATCGAAGGGTTTATAAATAATGCCATCAGCCTTACTCTTAAATAGCTGTTCGTCTTTAAGGTGATCGACAGCAGAAACTAATAAAATTGGTAGAGCTTTATAGTCTGGCTGTTCTTTGATCTCACGAGCAACTTGCAAGCCACTGATTTCTGGCATCATAATATCCATTAAGATCAACTGTGGTTTATATTGTTCAATATGTGCCAGTGCATCTCTTCCATTGTCTACTGTTTCAACTTGGTATCCTGCTGATTCTAAAATTAGCCTTAATAATAGTAATAAATCGTCATTATCTTCTACTACCAAAATTGATTG
>JASJDX010000381.1 GCA_030064975.1 Pleurocapsa sp. MO_192.B19 | reverse complement strand
AAGCGGTATCCTTTAGGGCTGCCCTCTGGCTTAAGGGCGAAGCCCTGGTCAAAAGGCAATGAAAATTGAATAATGAATCTTTGTCATTGCATAAAACCGCAAAAATCCAAATATAAAAATCCAAATATTAGGTTCTTAAATTAACACGTTTTAAAACTAGTAATTGACAAAAATGAAAGATATCTTGGCTTTAATCGCAGAAAAACAACAAACCTATTCCCAGTTACCCTTTTTTCAATTTTTGCAAGATGATAGTATACATCCTATAAAAAGATTGGCTTTTGCACCTTGCGCTTCACCTTTTATTATGAGCTTTACAGATTTGTGTAAATACATTCTGCGTCAAGAGCCAACTAATGACAAAATTCAAGCAATCTTAAATCAGCATACTTATGAAGATGACTTTCATTGGCAATGCTTTTTAGAAGATATGGAGAAGTTAGGTTTTAATTGTTCGTTGCAATTTAATGATGCTTTGAGATTTTTGTGGAGTGAAGAAACTAAAGCTTCGCGATTGCTAAGTTATGAACTTTATAAGTATATCGCTCAATCCGAACCCATTGAAAAGCTAGTAATTTTAGAAGCAATTGAAGCAACTGCTAATGTTTGCCTATCTTTGACTAAACAAATTACTGATAAATTGCAATTAAGTAACAGCCAAGAATACAAATTTTTTGGTGATTACCACTTAAATTTAGAGAATACCCATAACGCTCATTCCCATGATTTGATTACATTTATTAATAATATCTATATTTCAGAGAAAACTCGGCAAAAATGCGTTGGTTTGGTAGAAAAAGTATTTGAACTATTTACTCAATGGACTGATAGTCTTTTAAGGTATGCCCAAGGTTATCAGCTATCCCAAACATCTAATCTACAGCTAGATCGAGGACAGATATTAGAAGTAGCGTAATTAAAGGATATTGTTGTTCCTTCTGATCTAACAAAACCTCAGTTTTAGAGAAAATACTTTTAGATATCAAGCCAATGATATCTCATAATCATTTATTCAATTAATTGATTCATTGATCTGAAAAAAAGAGTGAAGTTTTTACGAAAATGTTGATTGGACTTGTTGCGAAATAATGCAAAAAAATGCTGAAAAGCCCTTGTACTAATTACTTCAATCTTTGTGACAACAAGTAGACTCAAATCATCGCACAGTAAACGTTTTGACTGATTTAAATTCTTATTTCTCAACAGCTCTTTTCTTTTATTGAAGCTCAAATGACTCAAGAATAAATCGATTCGCTACGTGTTCAAATTATTCCTACAGAAAATTTAATTTGATTCCTTCAAAACATTTTTTTTGTTTTATGAACACAGTTTCTTTAGGTTGAAACTTAAAAATATCAATGAAAACTAAGCAGCTTATTTTACTAGTTCCTAACGAATTGCCAACTGAGCATAAACTTCGTGAAGCTAATAAAGAGAAAGTATTTTTATCAATAAATCTTGCCTTAGAATCATTAGATGTAAATTCTCAAGAGAAAGCTATTTCACAAGTTAATCAAGCATTAACAATTTTAGGGACAAACGTTATATTGCCTGCTGATTTTCAAGCTGCTGCTTTTCAAACTGGAGATTCTAACCAATATAGTAAAGCTCTTGACTACGATAATTACTTTAATGTTATTCATGTAAAATCTCAAGAACCCGAAGCTTGTCTTGTCAGGAGCGTCTTACTTACTTATCAATGCTTTCTTTTACTAGTTTATAAAAGCAATAAATTTAATTCTGAAAATATAGAAATTCAGCGACAAGGATTTAGAACTTATTTTCTACTACTATCCAGAGTTTTCAATTTATCTATAAATTAGCAGCATGAAAAAAATAAATCCTCAAATTATTTGGCAAGATTTTCATTGGTCCTTTTTTATTAATGTTCAAGGTCTAATCATTTCCATATTGCGTTTTGAATCTTTAATGGCTAGGGAAAAAATTCAGCTGGCTAAAATTGAATTAAAAACTGCATCTAGTTTAATGTCAGCAGCAGCAGCATCAATGGAACTTGCTGGAGAGTTTAGTAGAGAAGAATATGAACAGTATATTCGCCCAACAATGATGCCTCCTAAAGTTCAGTCCGATGATTTTAGTGGTTTAATGTTTTGGGATCATGCTTATCTGATGAAAATCTGGAAAAAAATTCAGCCTAGATTCAAAAATATGCCCCTTGCATTAAAATCCGAACAAGATGAATTTATTTTGGCTTATATGACTCTTTCTAAGTCTCATAAAGAAGTTTGTAGCAAATTTGGAGGGAATGAAATTGGAAGTTTACGCTCTCAGAATACAACAGCCATAAAAACCTTAGAAAAATTTGAAAAAAATCGCCATAAATTGATAGTAAAATCTTGAATAGTTAATTAACTAGAGAATATTTGGATTTAGATTTGTGCAAAGAATCATTGAACCAGAATTAATGAACGAAGAAAATCAAAGTTATGCTTATGCTCAAGCTGATTTTGAAGAACCTAATATTCATTTTATGAACCTTTTTCAAGAGACTTTTAGTCAGAAGTTTCATGGTCATGTTCTGGATATAGGTTGTGGTAATGCAGACATTACTTTACGTTTTGCCAAGACATACCCTAATTGTTTAATTGATGGGATTGATGGCTCAACGTCAATGTTAAGTTACGGACATAAAGTCCTTAATGAGCAGCCATTAGATGTCCAAAAAAGAGTTAGATTAATGGCAGGAATTGTGCCTAATATTAAACTGCCTCAACTACATTATGGCGTTATTATTAGTAACAGCGTTTTGCATCACTTACATAATCCATCTGTACTGTGGCAATTCATTAAATCTTATGGAGTTGACGGTACAAGAGTTTTTATTGGTGATTTATTACGTCCTTCAAGTCCCAAAAAGGCTATGGAGATAGTTGATTTATATGCCAAAAATGAACCAGATATACTGAAACGTGATTTTTATAATTCTCTCCTAGCTGCATTTGAAATATCCGAAATTAAAGAACAATTAAAGTTAGCTAATATTGATAATTTGTCAGTAAAACAAATTAGCGATCGCCATGTACTTATTTCGGGATTTTTGCAAGCTAATTAAGCCTTATTTATAAAATTATCTATCAGGCTATGCCAGAAACAGTAGGAATTGCCTCTATTAGCTACTATATTCCCTCAGAAATAATAACAAGTGAACATATAGCAAATTCCGCTAATCTTCCTGTGTCGGTTTTAACTGATAAAATTGGTATTAAGCAAAAACATATTGCAGATCATAATGAGCATCCTAGTGAAATGGGATTTAAAGCTGCTTTGTCTGCGATTTTGCGATTAATGTTTTGATTGCTAAATTCTACTCTTATAATCTAGCTCATCAAAGACAATTTCAATTTTAGTACCGTTAGTCTTATCGAGTTTAATCTCCCCTTCGATTTGTTCGACTAGAGTACAAACTAATTCTAGTCCTAAAGAGTCACTATTGTATAAATCTTTATCATCTCCAAAGCCCACACCATCATCCTGGATCGTAAGTACTTTCTGACCTTCTAGATTTTGTTTTAAACTCAACCAAATATTACCACTATCGCGATCGCGAAAGCCATGTTCCAGAGCATTGGAAACTAATTCATTAATAATCAAACCACAAGGGTTAGCAGTTTCAATGTTTAGCTCCATCTCCTCGATATCAACCACAAAATTAATATTTCTTTCTTTACATCCCTGGGAATAAGCTAGATTGTCGAGTAAGGAATTAACGTATTGAGCAAAATTTATTCTATCTAGTGCGCTCGTACCATAAAGATGTTGGTGTACTAATGCCATAGATGTAATCCGGCTTCGGCAATTTTCTAGTAGTTTAATTATTTCTGGATCGTCAACATAACTACTTTGAAATTCTAAAAGACTAGAAACTACAAATAAATTATTCTTGACACGATGATGAATTTCTTTAAGTAAAATTTCTTTTTGTTTTAAGGATTTTTTCACCGAGGCATGATCTTCAAGATTTTTATATAGACGAGCATTTTCAATTGAAATGGAGACTTGTGATAGTAAAACTTTTAATACTTCTAATTTCTCAGGTGTAAAAGCTCCCCTAACTAACTTGTTTTCTAGATAAATCATCCCCTGTAATTCGTTTTTATAAATCATGGGACAACCTAAAATAGATTCTGGTTGATGCTCGATGATATAAGGATCGTTAGTAAACATTCCTTCACTACTAGCACGATCTAAAATAACTGTACTACGGGTGCTTTTAACATAGTTAATGATGGAGTTTGGTAGATCTATGTATTCTTCCACTGGCATATAAGGAAGAACAACATTGTTTTCTGGGGTAATTGTTGCCGATGCAGCCACAATCCAAGATGATTTCTGTTGTAAAAATAAGATACTTTTCTGCGCTCCCGCATTTTCCATGACAATTTCCATCATTTTAGAAAGCAGATTATCCAAAATGATTTCCGATGAAATAGCTTGAGTGGCTTTAATTACCGAAAATAAATCTAATTTTACGAGACTCTCTGGCTGGCTGGGTATGGGTATATTTGTCTTCTGGGTATTAGCAGTAGTTAATTCTTTAGAGGGAATTCGAGTTAACAATTCAGCATATTTTGCTTCCAAATCTCTTAATTTTGCTAAAGCTCCCCAACGCCAATATCCATAGTAAGCATCAGTCAAATAAAACCCAGCTATTTTAGTTTTACCCTGGGATAAGTAAAACTCTCCTGTTAATTCTTCTGCTAATGCAGCTTCGTGAATATATCCTGCTTTATCTGCTTCTATTATCGCCTTGTCGTAATGTTCTGCTGCTTGCTCGTGTTGTCCCGATACTCTAGCTATTTCGGCTGATACTAGCTCGTATTTGTGTAGATAATTATCAGGAGCATAAGTTGCCCATTGTTTAATTTGTTGTTGATAAGATACTATCTCTTGCAGATATATTGATTCGTTGTCAGATTGAGCGGAATATACAGCTAACATAGCTAAAGAATAATAAAAATGATACACAGAAAAACACATCGTACCCACTGAGGCTTGTAAGTATTGTTTTCCTTTACGGGCATTGACAATTGCTTGTTGGTAATCTTTCAATAAATAACAAAGAATTAATTTAGCCAGATAGTAACCGAACAATGACATGGCATTATCAGTTTCTAGCCACAAAGGAAGCATTTTTGATTCATCAAAACTCTCACCAATTAATAACAATTTATTTTCAGCTAACCCCTGCAAATTAAGATTGAGTTGTCGCCAAAGTCGAGCATAATTTAACTGGAAATCTTGTTTGAAGCTCTGTATAATACTAATTTTGTTCCTGGATTTTTCGTCAGCAGAGGCTAAAGGCTCTCCCACAAAAACAATATAAGCACAGTATTGCGTGGCATGAAAGCACGTATGTTCTATGTCGCCCACTTCTATGCCATCTTGAATCCCCTCCAAGAAATGGGCTAGAGTTGAAATTGCTGGTTCTCGCCAATGGCGAATCATATTGTTAAAAATAAAACCGACTCTAGATTTAATTTCTTGAGCATCAAATTGTTCTTGGAGTGCTAAGGCTAGTTTGCCCAATTGATATCCAGCATTAATATTTCCTGTAGCACATAACAGCAAACCATAACAAGTATAGACATAAGCTGAGAATGAAGAATTGCCATATTGGAGACAAAGATCGGTCATTGTTAAGACTAGAACCGGAAATAACTGCGGCTTAACAATATATACAGGAGGCATAATGATGGTTAAGATTTCCATCGCAGCAATGCCAACAGGATCAGTCATTACAGGAAGCGTTTTAAATGACTCAATGCGATCACTTTCTAAATTTAGGAAAGCTTGAAGCTCGCCATTTTGAGAGGAATCATCTGGTAAAGGTATTTTTAGTAATCTCAGAAGGTACCAGCCAATATCTATAGCCGATTGCATCTGGTTTTGCGCAATAAAAGCATGAATCTTTATTTTATGGACTCTAATTTGTTCTAGTATCGACTTAACTTGAATCAGAATAGTATTGCCTAAGTCCTCGGCACGCTCAAAATTGGCTTGTAAGTATTGGATTTCTAAGGCTTCCAAATAGACTTTAAACATTAAATCGTAATTATCTTCCCAAGTAGATGGGGGAAGCAATTCTAAAGCAATATCTAGATAATTAGCGGCTACTTCATATGCATTAGCGGCTTTGGCTTTGGTTCCAGCAATTAAGTTTAATTCTGCTAGACGATTGATAAACGATTCTTCGGTGATTAATTCTCTTCCAACATTAAGATGATTTACCAGATTAAAGATTTTGTCCTCAATCTCTGCTGGAGTAGTCTGCTGAAGTAAAAATTGACCAATTTTAAGATGAAGACGTTTTTTTTCCGCCTCGTTAAGCAGAGAATAAGCAGCTTGTTGAACGCGATCGTGTAAAAATCTATAAGCTGGATTTGGTTGCTTTTGAACTTGCAGAATAATTCCAGCTTGAAGGGGATTTGCCAATTCTTGACTTATTTCAGCTTGACTGTGGTTTCGGGCGATCGCTAAAATTTCTAAATCAAATTGATTGCCAATGCAAGCAGCAAATTTTAATACTTCTTGAGATGCAAGGGGCAGTTTTTTTATATTTCTGGCGACTAATTCCAATACATTGTAATTACTAATCGGAGTAGACCGAATTTCTTCAAGCTGCCATTGCCAACTCCAGCTACGATAATCAAACGTTAGAAGTTTTTCGACGTGAAGAGTTTGCAGTAATTGATTCAGAAAAAAAGGATTGCCAAGGGTGCGATCGAGAAGTAACCCAGCCAAAGGGGAAGATTTTTCCTCTTGGCAGTGCAAAGTATCTACAAGCAACTGGTTAATATCATCATGAGTCAAAGGTTGCAGGGCAATATTACTAATACGAATATTTTGTTGTATCTTCTCAATAGTTTGTATTAAGGGATGAGTAGGATTAACTTCATTATCTCTATATGCTCCAATTATGAGCAGATATTGGCTATTTGAATTGCTTAATAGAAGCTCAATTAGTTTTAGAGAAGCAGAATCAGCCCACTGTAAATCGTCCAGAAATATAACCAAAGGATGTTCTTGCTGGGCGAAAACTCTAACAAACTTTTCAAATACGGTATTAAAGCGATTTTGAGTTTCTTTGGTGGGTAATTTGATTACATCTGGTTGAGAACCAATGATTAGCTCTAATTCAGGTATTAGAGCTGTAATTACTTTGCCATTTTTGCCAACAACGGATAATATCTTTTGTTGCCAAACTTCGATATTTTCTGCATTTTCAGTTAATAGCTGTCGGACTAGACTCCGAAATGCCTGAATTATTGCTTCATACGGTATGTTTCTTTTTAATTGCTCAAACTTGCCAGTGAGGAAAAAATCTTTCTTTTTGACGATTGGTTTGGTGACTTCACAGATTACTGAAGTCTTACCCATCCCTGAACTACCACTGACCAAAATCATTTCCGTTGCCCCAGAATAAACTCTCTCCAAGGATGATACGAGGCTATTTATCGCTGAAGAACGACCATAAAGTTTCGGATGAATAACAAATTGGCAACGCTTGTCGATTATTCCTAAGTCAAATGGTTCGATTTTGCCATGATTCTGATATTGAGTTTGACAGGTAGCTAAATCGGCTTCGATTCCGTAAGCATTTTGGTATCTGTCTTCGGGATTTTTCGCTAGCAGTTTCATCACGATGGAAGAAACTGTTTGGGAAATGTCTGGGTTTAGTTGATTAGGTGCAACTGGTGTTTGGGCAAGGTGACAATGTATTAACTCTAATGAATCTTGAGCATCATAAGGTAGTTTGCCAGTCAACATTTGGTAGAAGACGATCCCTAAAGAATAAAAGTCGGTGCGGTAATCAAGAGGGATATTCATGCGACCAGTTTGCTCTGGAGAGATGTAAGCTATATTTGATGCTTCTAATTGCTTGGAGGATATATTAGTTTCTTGGACAAGATTAGTGGCAATACTAAAATTAGTAATTTTTATTTCTAAGGTTTCTGGATGGATAATTATGCTAGAAGAGTTAATATTTTTGTGAATTATTTGATGTTGATGTAGCTTTTGAAGAGTTTTTACTAACTCAATGGCAATGGTAAAAAAATCTCTCTGCGAAAGTTGTTGATTGTCTAGAAACCGCTCTAAATATTCTCCTTCAAAATCTTCTAAAATTAAAGCCCAACTATTGTTATATTTTTCCAAGCCATAGGGTTGGATAATTTCTGTCAAACCTAATTTTTGGACTATTTCATACTCATTTTTCAACCAAACTGATGATTCTAAGCTAGAAAGCTGTGGTTTGATAGTTTTGATAAGTACTGAGGTTCGATCTGATTGATGGCGAATTGCTCGATAGGTATAGCAGTAAGAATCAATATGAATTTTTTCAATGATTTTATAATCGTAAAATATATCCATTATTTATCTGGAAAACTTAATATATTAGGCTTGTTATCTGGCAATTTGAAGTATTTACAACCCAAACTACATTCTATTTTGATAATCTAATTCGCTAAATGTTATTTTAACTTCAGTACCGCGATCGCCTTTAAGTTCTAACTTGCCTTCTATTTGCTCAACCAGAGTAAAAATTAGATTCATGCCTAAAGATTCACTTTCATAAAAAACTTTACTATCAGTAAATCCAATACCGTCATCTTTTACTATTAGAGTAATTGTTCCTAAACTATCTTTTTTGGCGCTCAACCAAATATTACCTTCTGAACGTTTTTTAAATGCATGTTCGGCGGAATTTGTAACTAATTCATTAACGATTAAACCGCAAGGAGTTGCGGTTTCAATATTAAAGTATATTTCTTCTACATCAATATAAAAGTTAATTTCTTTGGTTAAATATGAGCTATTTAACTTATCAGTTAAGTCAGTAATATATTGCTCAAAGTTAATTCTAGATAAACTAGTATCGCCATATAATTGCTCATGGATTAATGCCATCGACATGATCCGATTCTGGCTATTATCCAACATTTTAATTACTGTTGGTGAGTCAATGTGATCTGTCTGTAAATCTAAAAGGCTAGAAACAATAAATAAGTTATTTTTAACTCGATGATGAATTTCTTTCAGTAATAATTCTTTTTCCTCTAAAGTTTTTTTTAACTCCTTTGTTATCTGTCTGCGTTCGCCAATTTCTTGCTGTAACTCTATTTCGATTAGTTTTCGATTTTCTATTTCTGCTTTTAGAGTACTATTCGCTGTTTCTAGCTGTTCATTTGCTTCTAATAATTGTAGTTCTGCTTCATATTTATCAATAACTTGCTTCTGTAATAAGTTATTTTGATTTTTTAGTTTTGAACCTAAATTAAATAATTGCAAATGTGATTTAATCCTAGCTAATAACTCTTTCTTCTGAAAAGGTTTAGTAACATAATCACTAGCTCCTAAATTAAAACCTTTAACCTTATTTTCAGTATCAGCTAAAGCAGTCATAAAAATAATTGGAATATCCCTAGTTAGAGGGTTTTGTTTTAATTGTCGACAAGTTTCAAACCCATTAAGTCTGGGCATCATTATGTCTAACAATATAAGCTCTGGTTGGTAAAAAGCTACTTTTTCAATAGCATCTATTCCATCTACTGCCGTAACAATTTGAAAGTTGGATTTAGTTAGAATTTTTGATAACAAATCTAAATTTAAAGTATTATCATCAACTATCAGAATACTTGACGAATTTTCTATTTCTGTCATGTTGTATAAAACATTTGAATAATATTATTTGCGATCATACTTTTGCTATATTATGGATGATAATTAGCAAGTAGATAACTTGATATAAATAAAATCAAAAATGGTTAATACCATTACTAGTTAGTTGCCATGCTTGTTGTCAAATCAATACTTCTAAACTTAGTTGACATCTATAGCCTTTCTCAAATTAGTGAGGTACGCCCCAATTAGCTATTAGCCATTAGCTATTAGCAAAAACCAGGGTATCAGACTGTACCTCATTCAAATGAGAATCGCTATATCT
>JASJDX010000380.1 GCA_030064975.1 Pleurocapsa sp. MO_192.B19 | reverse complement strand
TGGGGCGTACTACTGCAATTAAGCCATACATTGCCCCTGCAAAGGCGGTTAACATTCCTGTAATCACCCAAGTCCACAGCACAACTCGCTCAGCATCAATCCCTGAAACCCTAGCCAAATCAATATTATCAGCAACAGCCCGCATTGCCTTACCGATTTTAGTATTTTGCAGAATAAGGTGTAGGGCGACAATCGCTGCGATCGCCAGCCCAATTACTACTAGACGATAATAGGCAATACGTAAGTCCCCAAATTGTAATGCAGGCACTACGGGTAACTCATAAAGCTGATTACTACCGCCATATAGCAACAAGATCCCGTTACGAATAAACAAAGCCAGTCCAATAGAAATAATAATCAGAGTAGTATCGGTAGCACGGCGATCGCGCATCGGTTTCCAAAGCAAATATTCCGCAATTAGCATGGCAATAATTGTTCCTACTGCCCCCAAGATCATTGCTAACCATATATTTACGCCACTGGTATTAGCCAGCCAGGTAAAATAAGCCCCCAGAGTCATAAAGTCTCCATGGGCAAAGTTAGAAAGATTTAGAATACCATAGGTAAGAGTTAAACCAATGGCAGCCAAAGCGAGAATACTACCGATAGCAATGCCGTTAAAAATAAGTTGAAGATCGAAATTGAAGTTGACTTGAGAGATTAATAACGACATTCTTGATTAACTGCTACGTTTTTGTTTTTCATAATGGGGACATTCATCACAAGGACCACTGGGGTTAATAGCGCAGCGCAGATAAGGAGAATGAGCGTTGTGAATACAAGTGGTATCTCCAATAAAATATTTAGTTACTGGTCTACGGTGACTATTCACAGAAGAGTCTTCGCGATCGCGATCGGCAAAGCCACGGCGCAAAGATTGGTTTCTATATAGGTCCTGGTGGGAAAGAGCTCGATGGTTTCTCTGGGGATAATTAGCTAAGATTTGGGAGCGCCTTAACCTCATTCGCCAACGTTCCTTAGCTTTACAGAAGATCACTAGATAAACTAAGGAAGGCAAACTACTCAGTAAGAGGATAAGAGCTAGCTTGATGACAAAATCAGGAGAATAGTTAGTCATATTGAGCTAGATAAAAGATAAATAGATGAGGGGCTAATTGTTAGCAATCTAGCATTTATTATCTGTGCTTAACCATGGTCAACTAAACTAATTGGTACATAATTTCATCTTTATTTTATCTTTCGCTATTTTTCTTCCTAGTTAAAGGTTTAAAGCTCAACATTCGAGGGAAGCGACTTGATTGAATACTGTTGGGATAAAACCTCTTTCCAGTTCTCGCATTTCTATTTTTTGAGCTTGGAGTGCTGTTTGCAAAACCTTCATTGCTATTTGAGGTTCTCCTACACCACAGAAAAACAAATCTGCCGCAAAATAACCATGTTCAGGCCAAGTATGGAGTGCAATATGAGACTCGGCGAGGGTAGCTGTAGCAGTTACACCATAAGGACTAAACTGATGAACACATAAATCTATCAAAGTTGCCTTTCCCGCAGTGATAGCTTCAATCAATGCTTTACGTATTGCTTCGGGATCGTTGAGTAATTCAGCTGGTGCTTGCCAAGCATCTACAACCAGATGAGTTCCCATTTTTTCCATTCGTTTAACCTTAATTAACTAATTAAATTTCTCGCGAAATTATTTTACCTAATACATTATGCTCGATGTTTGAGTTTAATAACGATTTTCAGCATAATTATCCATTTATCCTCAATTGTTTGCTACTCAGCATTCCTTTCGTGTCATTGATGTGGTGTAAAAACCCACCAAATTATAGAGTTCAGAAATGACTCGAAAACGATACAATGGTTTCGTTACTACCAAACATTAAATCGACAAAGGATAATATCTGATGCTTTCCTCACTAATTGCCGACTTTCGCATCATATTTGAACGCGACCCAGCTGCCCGCAATTGGCTAGAGGTTTTGGTCTGTTATCCAGGTCTACAAGCTCTTTTCCTCCACCGTTTTGCTCACTGGCTATATAAAATTGGTATTCCTTTTTTACCGCGATTTATTTCTCATCTTGCTCGCTTTTTTACAGGAATTGAGATTCATCCAGGTGCACAAATTGGTAAAGGGGTCTTTATCGATCATGGTATGGGGGTTGTCATCGGCGAGACAGCCATTATTGGCGACTATTCCTTAATCTATCAAGGAGTTACTTTGGGAGGGACAGGGAAAGAAACAGGCAAACGTCATCCCACCTTAGGAGAAAATGTTGTCATCGGCGGTGGCGCCAAAGTTTTAGGTAATATTCAAATTGGTAATAATGTTCGTATTGGTGCAGGTTCAGTGGTATTGCGAGATGTACCTTCTAATTGCACCGTAGTTGGTATTCCTGGCAGAGTGGTTTATCGTTCGGGAGTAAAGGTAGATCCTCTAGAACATGGTAATTTACCAGACTCTGAGGCCGCGGTTATCCGTACTTTAGTAGATCGTATTGAATCTTTAGAGCAAGAAGTTAAGCAACTCAAACAGTCCGAATCCCACAGTAAGTCTTTAGTAGCTGCGGTATTGTCAGAGACTAATGAATCTGCAACTTGCGAAAAAGCTACTGATAGCTGCTTATTACGAGATAAAGAAATTAGAGAATTTTTGGGTGAAAATGATTTTCACTAAATCAATATACATTATTAATTTACATTTAATATACAAAGTCTGTTTTAATCAAAAACTGAAGTAATATTTGGGTCTATTTTCTAATAATATTTTCTTGACTAACAAAATATTAAATTAAAAAAATGAAGCTCAATATTAAGCATTCACTCTTGTCTATTGTGAGTAATTTCTCTCTGGTAATTGTTGCCTTTATGGCGACAGTTTCATTGTTTGTTATGCCCGCGTGGAGTGCCGATTACAATAAACAGGTATTAACCGATGCAGATTTTTCCCATCAAGATTTAACTGATGCCAGTTTTGACCATACTAATTTGAGAAACAGTGATTTTAGCTTTTCTAATTTATCAGGAGTACGTCTGTTTGGAGCTAATTTGTCAAGAGCCAATTTTGAGGGTGCAGATTTAAGTAATGCCAGTTTAGAATCAACTCGTCTAACTCGTGCTAACTTGACCAATGCAGTTTTGGTAGGGGCATATATGACAAACACTATGTTACAAGAAGCCACAATTACAGGAGCAGATTTTACGGGAGTATTGCTTAGTCCTACCACGGAAAGACAGCTATGTAAAATAGCAAGTGGTACCAACCCCACTACAGGAAGAGACACGAAGGATACTTTGTTTTGTCCCTAATAAGCCAATTAAATATTAGGAATTTGTGTAAAGTTTTATTGAGGTTTAAAGAGTTAGTAAATTGAATCAGGGGTTAAATTAGTGGTTTGAATCATAAATTCGGCAAAAATGTCACAATATAAATAATTAAACTGAATTATTTATATTGTTACCCAAAGTCCGATTTATAGAACCGCTTGTGAATCTAATCGCTTCTACTTCTGAGTTAAATCTGTCAGAATTATTTCCCTTTACACTCGATGAATTTCAAAAAAATGCGATCGCAGCTCTCGCAGCAGGAAAATCTGTAGTCATCTGTGCTCCTACAGGTTCGGGCAAAACTTTAATCGGAGAATATGCTATCCATCGCGCTTTAGCACACGATAAGCGGGTCTTTTATACTACACCTCTCAAAGCTCTTTCTAATCAGAAATTTAGAGATTTTCAAGAACAATTTAGTGGAGGAGATCCCAAGAAAATTGGTTTGTTGACGGGGGACACTATTATTAATCCCAATGCCGCAGTGGTAGTTATGACCACGGAAATTTTCCGCAATATGCTTTATGAAACGCCTATTGGGCAATTGGGTACAACCTTAGAAAATGTGGAAGCAGTGGTGTTGGATGAGTGCCACTACATAAGTAATCGTTTTCGGGGTACGGTGTGGGAAGAGTCGATTATCTATTGTCCCCCCCAGATTCAGTTAGTGGCTCTTTCGGCTACTATTGGTAATCCTCAAGAATTAACAGACTGGATTGTTAAAGTCCGCAATTCTAATTCAGACAAGGAAAATACTTATGAGTGCGAGCTAATCAATTCTGATTTTCGTCCTGTACCTCTGCGGTATTATTTTTGCGATCGCCGTGGTATTCATCGACTATTAAATCAAAATGAAACACAGATAAATCCCAAGTTGAAAGCTTCTTCTCCTCGCCAGGGACAAAAACCGAAACGGCTTAAGATCAAAGACTGTCCTAAAATCTATCAGGTAGTACAGCAGCTAGAGTCAAAGGATATGCTCCCTGCGATTTATATTATTTTTAGTCGTCGCGGTTGTGATAAAGCGGTAGATAATTTAGATGGGTTAGATCTAGTTACGTCAGAGGAAGGAGAGCAAATTGAAAGTATTTTGCTTTATTTCTTCTTATCAAATAACATTGAGTTACAAACGGCATTGTTGGAATATTTTACCGATTCTAATCCAGAATTAGCAGATTTATTACGGGATTATCTAGCAGACAATGACCAAGCTGAGATTAATTTAGCGCAATATTTAGCCGTTAATCAGAATCAAAAATATTTACTGTGGCAATTTCTGTGTGAAAGTTCGCAAATTGCTAGAATTGACCAGATTGAACCCTTGATGAGGGGGATCGCTTCTCATCATGCAGGATTGTTGCCAGCTTGGAAAGAGTTAGTTGAAAGACTGTTTGAGCTTGGGCTGGTTAAGATTGTGTTTGCTACTGCAACCCTAGCAGCAGGAATTAATATGCCCGCCCGCACTACAGTTATGTCGGCTCTTTCTAAACGCACCGACGGGGGACACAGTATGCTTAGTCCCTCAGAATTTTTACAGATATCAGGTAGGGCTGGGAGAAGAGGCAAAGATCAAGTAGGTCATGTGGTAACGTTACAAACTCCTTTTGAGGGGGCAAAAGAAGCGGCATTTTTAGCCACTTCCTCTGCTGAACCTCTGAGAAGTTGGTTTACTCCTTCCTATGGCATGGTGTTAAATTTGCTTCAAAAATATACTCTGCCTGAAGTTAAAGAACTTTTAGAAAGAAGTTTTGCCGAATACTTATCCCAAAAAAAGCTGGCTCCCGAACAAATGGCGATCGCCGAAATTACTACGGAGTTAGCCAAGTTAGATGTTGCCCTAGCTCCTATTGCTCCTGGACAATTAGCCAGTTATCAGAAATTAAAAGAGCGAGCCAAAGAAGAGCAAAGGCTCTCTGAAATTTTGCAACAACAAGCTGAAGCCACTGGCAAAAGCAAAATTAAGCCTTTAGTTGCTCAATTAGAGCCTGGTAGAATTATTGGTCTCAAGGGTAAACATATCAGAGTAAATTCCCCTTTAGTGGCGGTGTTAATCGACAAGATTCCCGGTTCAGGAAAAGCCGATAATTTACTTTGCTTGGGCGTCGATAATTATTGGTATATTGCGGCCAATGCTGATGTTACCGAAATTAACGAGGGAACTTTTACAGCGGCAGAGATAGAAGAAATATCCATACCAGCTTTGGATAATCTCAAACTAGGTAAGTGGCGTAAAGGAGATCGAGAAACGGCGATCGCTCTTAAGCAAATCCCTAATTATTTAATCCCGACAATTCCTGCTCCTGAAGTAACCGAACAACAACAGAGATTAGATTCGATCCACAAACAAATTGAGCAACATCCTGTACGGCGAATAGATAATCCTAATCGGTTGCTTAAAAAACACAATAAGCGTTTGCAACTACGGGAGAAACTCCATAAAATTCAAATTAAATATCAAAAGCAAAAGTCTAACCAGTCTTATTATTGGGAAGAATTTCTTAATTTAATTAGGGTTCTACAAGAATTTGAAGCTTTAGATGAATATAGCCCGACTTTCTTAGGACAAGCAGCAGCAACAATTCGGGGCGATAACGAACTTTGGTTAGCTTTAGTATTTGTTTCTGGTGAGCTTGAGCATCTTGAACTCCATCATTTAGCGGCTACCGTCTGTGCTTTAGTCACTGAGACCCCTCGTGCTGATGTCTGGTGCGACTTTCCTCCACCAAAAGAAGTACTAGAATCTTTAGGAGTTAAGAAACGAGATTCTGACACATCCGAGACAGAAACCTCAAACTCAGCTTTGCGCGAGATACGCACTCGTTTATTCCAAGTACAACGCCGTCATGGAATTGGTTTACCAGTCTGGCGAGAATATGAGCTAGTGGGTTTGTGTGAACAATGGGCATTGGGTATGGAGTGGAATGACTTGTGTGAAAGCGTGAGCTTGGCAGAAGGAGATATTGTCAGGATGTTACGGCGTACTGTTGATGTTTTGTCTCAAATTCCCCAAATTCCTAATATTTCTTCTACTTTATCTAATAATGCGCGGGAAGTTAGTGCGATGATGAAACGGTTTCCTATTTAGTTATTGTTATAACGTGAGTGAGACAAAGGGTCAAAAAACTAAAAACTCAGTAATATTCTGATTCCCCAATGTCTGAATTGCCCATTCTCTCGTTGTTTATCTCGCATAGTTCGAGAAAAAAATCATAACTCCAAATTCCGTTCGCGGTTGCGGAGCAAGTCGTTAGACTCAGCGTGCCCGTAGGGCATACTCCGAACTCCGTAGCGTAGCGTCTCTCGTAGCGAGTACTCCGAACTCCGTTCGCGTAGCGTGCCCGTAGGGCATACTCCGTTCGCGGTTGCGGAGCAAGTCGTTAGACTCAGCGTGCCCGTAGGGCATACTCCGAACTCACGTTGTTATAGTCTATCGTTGGCTTGCTATAACTCTAATTTTTTCATTTCTTTGAGACTCTAAAAAGTCTAATAGCCAATCCTTCAAATAACGAGTTGCCCGACAATCATCTTCGTTATAACTTAAAATCAACTCCAACAAAGCTCGATCTTGAGTATATAACCATTGATCGTACCAACATACCGACTGATCCCCACTTCCCTGAGTTTCACGCCAATAAAAACCAATCCAGTTAGCTAAAGCTTTTAAAGAATAACTTTCTACAGGAAAAACTACTGATTGTGTTACCCATTGATGAAGATCGACAAAACGAGATAATAATTCTTTAGTAATGAATTTAGGGGTGTTATAGAGTTCCGCTAGGCGTTTAATCGTATCTACTTCGTATTCAGAATAATGAAAGATTGGTGCGTCGGGATAAAGATTAACAAAGTTAAGGAACTGTTGCCAAATTTGACCTTCATCTTCAGGTTTTTCCGCCAAAAAAGCATAAAACTCTTCCGTATTTTCTGCTCGATCGACTAATAAAACTCCTAGTAAATAATCAATTTGGCGTTCGGGTTCGGCTTCAATATCAAAATATAGTTCGATCGCTCCTGTAGAAATAGGCTGAGTATTAATTAAATCAAAACTAGATCTAACTAGAGCGCGATCGCTTTCTATAGCGGCAATTTGTTGTTTTAACTGGCGTGCAACATCATACCCAACCATTTCGCCCAGACTAGTTTCAGCCACCTTAACCAAAGACTCAACACTATCGACTCCTATTTCCTGTAAGTGTTCATAGCGTTTGGGAGTCACCCCTGGTACTAAAGATAAATGCTGTTGTTGTTGTGCCACACCATAACAATGCCCGTACCAATTACACAAGCTACATCTTTGGCGAGAAATAAATACTTCTGGTTCTAACTTGTGGGCTAACATAGCAAAACATTCAGCGACGATGTACTGCATTTTAATTAACCAGAGATCTAAATTAATGAAGTAGTCATTGTGTTCTTTTAAAATTAACTGCGATCGTGTAGGAATTATCCCTTGAATAATACCTAGAATCTGAGCATGAAAAGCAGCAATTAACTTATATTCTGGTTTTGCCCGACGACCAAGTTTGATATTTACGGGTATATATTGCCAATTACCAAATCTAGATTTACCTGGTTGTTTAATCAGTAAACTCGGTGCAGCAGTAAAAATAACTGCTGATAACAAATCTTGCTGGCTATTTTTGATCTTGGATAAAAAAATCTCGTCTCCCAAAACTGCTTGCCATTGAGAAAAACTAAGACTTAAAGTTCCCCGAAAAATGCAGTCTACTCCTTGTTGCATTAATTTTAGGGTTTGCTGGGCGTTAAGTTGCCAATTTTGTCGAGATATCTCAGGCTGTCTGTAATCAAGCGATCGCGCTTTGATCACATTACGAATATGGCTCTGATTCTCTCGCTTGAGTTTTCGCAAAAAGTCTTTCTCTGGGTCTTTTTGTTGCGGGTTACCATAGATATCCAAATAGGTGCGACGATTGCAGCGTTTGTAGTTCAGTAAAAGATAGTCGGTTATTAACATTTTTAAGGAATCAAGCAAGAGAAAGAAGGAATCAAGAGAAAGAATAAATTCCTGCTTTTTTGCCTTAAAACAGCTTTACTTCCCCAAAGATTATGTTGCTGAATATTAATTGATAAATGTAGATATACTAACAATGGTTCGCTACAGAGCAAGATATTATTTATGATTAATAGTCTATCGAAAACCGACCTTAAAGAACATCGTCAACAATTCCCTGGATTAATTAATAAGACTTATTTTAATTTTGGTGGTCAGGGGACAATGCCCCAGGCTGCGTTTGAAGCAATTATTGATACTCATAAATATATTCAGCAAGTAGGGCCTTTTTCTGGTCAAATCCATGCTTGGTTAAATAAAAGAGTCAATTTACTACGAGAAGCGATCGCTTTAGAATTAGGTACAACCTCACAAACAATCACCCTAACAGAAAATGTAACTGCGGGGTGTAACATCGCCTTGTGGGGATTCGATTGGCAAGCTGGCGAGCGGATTTTGATGACAGACTGTGAACACCCAGGAATTATCGCCACAGTAGAAGAAATATCCCGACGCTTTGGGGTAGAGGTTACTATTTGTCCGATTATGGATACTTTAAATCATGGCGATCCAGCTGAGGTGATTCAGAGTCATTTAACCGAAAATACCCGATTAGTGGTTTTGAGTCATTTACTTTGGAATACGGGACAAGTATTACCCCTCAAGAAAATTAACCAGATTTGTCATAATTATCCTGCTAAATATCAACCAGTCAGAGTTTTAGTAGATGCGGCCCAATCCGTTGGTTCATTAGCGTTAAATTTACCCGAATTAGAAGTCGATTACTATGCCTTTACAGGACATAAATGGCTTTGTGGCCCAGCGGGAGTCGGTGGACTGTATATTAGTCAAGAGGCTTTCAGTGAATTAAATCCTACCTTTATTGGCTGGCGAGGAGTAGATCTAAATACCAAAGGAAAACCCGAAGCCTGGAAACAAGACGGGAAAAAATTTGAAATAGCAACTTCTGCCTATCCAGAATATGAAGGTTTGAGAAGTGCGATCGCTACTCATCAAGAATGGGGGACACCAACCGAACGATATCAAAAAATTTGCGAGTTAAGTCAATATCTTTGGGAGCAATTACAGCAGATTGAACAGATTAGCTCTCTTAAACATACACCCCCCGAAGCAGGATTAGTTTCTTTCCAAGTAACGGGTGTAGAACATAAAAAACTAGTAGATACGCTAGAAAAACAAGGATTTTTACTTAGAACTATTGCCGATCCAGACTGTATCCGCGCTTGTGTTCATTATCTGACTCTGAAAGAGGAAATTGATAGTTTACTTACTGTAATTAAAAGTGAGTTAGAAAATTGACATCCTCTCCAGCCTGAAGGCGTGGAGATTCCCTAAAACAAGTTTAATTGCTTAGGGATGGTTGACACTTCATCGCAAACAGCAAGCTTCGCTTGACTGACATTTGCTCTATGTCCGTTTATTCTTGAGTCGGATTGCCCACCCGCCTCTCTGATAATGAAGCAATTCCAGCAAGCGTTCTTTTACTTGCTCCATCTGCTCGTAATTTTCTCTG
>JASJDX010000379.1 GCA_030064975.1 Pleurocapsa sp. MO_192.B19 | reverse complement strand
GCCATTATAGGCTTTTAAAATTTCTAACCCTTATTTTACTCTAATGTGTTGCTAATCGATTAACTATGGTGAGCAACCATATACAATGGTTTACATTAAAAATTAGATCGGATTTAGATCATTGAGTAAGATAGATAGTCTGTTGGGAGCAGCAAACAACAGGCTTAAAAGTGGTAATGTAGGGCTAGTAATTTTTAAGCGAGGTAATAAATTATCCCTTCGGGGAATGATGCCAGCTAAACCCGCTAGTGGAAAAGTCGGTTTAGTTCAGCAGACTTTATCCTTGGGCTTGTATGCCAATGCAGCGGGCATCAAAGTAGCTGAATCGGAAGCTTTAAAAGTAAGTGGCTTAATTGCCCTCAAAGAGTTTAAGTGGGGGGATTATATTTCTAATAAAGGTCACAAGATAGAAAGTGCGGGATTTTGGATCGATAAATTTGAAGAGGATTACTTTAACAAGCGTGAGCGCACTGCGAAGACTCAGACGACTTGGAAAGACTATTGTAAGGTTTTCAACAAGCTTGATAAAAGTGAAACGCTAACCGTAGAAAGTTTATTGGCGGTGGTTTTAGACTGTCCCCCAGACAGCCGAAGCAGAGTAAGAGCCTGTACCTATACGAAAAAGTTGGCGGGTTTTGCTGGGATTGATTTTGACCCGATTGAGTATCAGGGGAATTATTCGGCTGATAGTGTAGATGTGCGGGATATTCCCAGCGATGAGGATATACAGAAATGGCGCGATCGCATGCCTGTAAAATACGGTTTACGTTATGCCTTTGGACTTATAGCTGCTTATGGCTTACGACCTTATGAATTATTTTATTTGGATTTAGAATCAATAAAAAAACCCCCAGGACATCTGAGGATTGTTGAGAGCAAGAGAAATAAAAAAACCGAACGATTTATCTGGTGTCTTTATCCAGAATGGTATCAACTCTGGGAATTAGGAAACACCCTGCAACCTTTTCCAAATTACTCAGGGAAAACCAACTCGGATTTAGGGAATCGAATTGGTGATGCTTTCAGGCGATATGGTTTTTATAAAGCTTATAATCTGCGCCATGCTTGGGCAATACGTTCTATAGCATTCCTGCCCATTGAATTGGCTGCGCCGATGATGGATCACGATATAGCAGTGCATCGCAAAACCTATCACCGCTTCCTAAAACAAAGCGACTATGATCGTTTTTATCAAATGATGATCAGCCAACCTAATCGCCCTAAACCACCAATTAGCTAGATCGTTTTTCTGGGGGGGTATTTAATCTTTTTTCACAAGCTTTTAGATTAAAGTAATAGTCGCCTTTTGTACTTCCAGATGGACGACGATCTTGGATCTCTTTCCCAACTCGCAGTACACCAGAATCTTTTAAATAGTAAAGGGCGCGAACATTAGAGCCATATCCTAATTGTCTTGCAGCTTCCTTCGCGTTCAGATATTGAATGTCAGGATTATCCAAGCCAAATGCTTTACGCACTTCATCACGAACAATACTTCTTACCTCCTGTTCTGTTAAAGCCATAGCTAAAATAGTCTATTTTTCATTTCTTTTATTTGCTCTGCTTTTCTACTGATCGGTTCTATTTTCAAATCTTCTAGTGGCTCAAAAGTTATCAATCTTTCGTAATGATTGCTCTAGTAGTTGAGCGATCTTTTCTAAAGCTACTGCCTGTCTTTCTTGGAGAACAAACCATTGATTAGTCTGACAATCATCTTCAAATCCTGGGTTGTAATCGTCTAGACAATTCATATTTTTAAACTTTCTGCTGCTATGGCAATATCAAAAATTTCATCTATCGAATTAAACTTAAGCAAAAGCAAAGCCATCTTTTCATGGCTAAATGAATTACAGATAGTCACTTGATCGGAGGATAATTCAACTGGTTTGATGTCATTAGGAGATACAGAACTTAAAACTTGACCGAATAATTTAAGGTCTACTGAGGCAGGATTAATCGCCGTTACTAAAGCAACAGAATTAACCAGCCCGACTAATCTTTTATCAGAGCGATCGCGATCGCTTTTTATCCTGACTATTTGCCCAACTTTTAAATTATCTATTAAGCAGTTATCTTCTGTATCTTTGTAGGTTTTAGGATTATCACTGTGAACGTTCACAGTGATAACTTCGTTGTCACTTTTGAGATTATCACTGGGGAAATCCCCAGTAAGATCTTTCGGTGCGTATTGTACGCATCCGTTCATTTGTTCTATATCTTTTTCAATCTCTTTTTTCAATTTGCGAACTAAACCCTCTGTCACTTTACAAGCTTTGGCAATTTTCCTATTACTCCAAATGCTCCACTCTTCATCTTCTAATAAAGTCATCACAGCGCGGCGTTTATCGGCGTTGGTGCGGCGTAATCCGTGAGATGCGTTTACTGCCACAGAATCAAGGATCGCTTCTCTTAAAGTGCCTGGGGTTACTTCTGCCTCTATTTCTGTTTTGCCGATACTCCAAGCCGCTTCAGTGGTGTGGAAACCATCAGTTAGCCAATAGTTTTCCCCGTCGTACTTGAGCTTCACAGGTGGAAAGCGATCGCCGCCTTTCATTGCCTCGGCGTATTCGATTACGGTTTCATGGTTTAAGGCAACTCTTTGTTGAGTGCCGCCATCGCGTTTAATTTTTTTGATGGGGATATTTTTAAGCTCAGGTTTATGAGAACAGAAATCGAGGATCTTATCAATCTGCTTGCTCTGGGGAAAAAGATGATCTTGATGACCAAGGTTAATTAATTCAACAGGAGATACAGAACGTTCTACAAAGTGATTCCCCGCTTCATCGGTATCTAGCTTGATTGGTACTTGGATCAAGGATTTAGAGCTAGTTTGGGGATATTCTAAAATTGTGCCAAATAATGAACCAAGTTGAACTCTAATTCCTGGGGGGAACTTTTCTTGAGTTAAATGGTTAAAGCGTTTTCTGCAATAAACGATTTCGCGAGCGCATATTTTTAAAGATTCTGGAGATTGCTCTGTTTTTTTAAAATCCAAAGAAGATTCATATTTTTTTTGCAGAACTTCTAGATCTTCGCATTCAAGGCGATCGATTCTTCTGATTAACTTGGGAAACTGTTGAGCGTCCCAAATATACTCTAGATCGGCTGGCTCAATTAATTTTAGGAGTCTAGGACGTTCGGGAACTGGGACGGTATTTTGCCACCAAAGGACGTGTACCTCAGGAATTCTCCCAGCAATTTTTGGCTCTATAACCTGTCCTGGTCTAGTACTTCCGTTTCTAACCCAATCGCCAGGTTTAAACTTCAACATTGCTTCGACATCTTCTAGATTAATCAGTTTATCTTTGATTTTCTCTTCTAACTTGGCTTTCTTTTTTTTGATTTCTGGAGTATATTTTTTAACTTCAGAAATTTTTTTTAACTCAAAATGATCTGTTTCGATTTCGGCTAAAAGCTTTTCTCTGAAAGCTTTACACTTTTGAAAAGATTGTAAAGATTCAGCGGCAACTGCCGCGATACTATTATTCATCGCTATAATATTTTTAAGTTTTTTGGTACGTGTTTTCACGTAGTTTAGATGCGAGAAGTTTTGATTGAGACTCAATTTCTCGTTATTTTTTTATGTGGGTACACACCCTACAAGCTCTATAAATCTATTCCTAACGTGCTTGTTAACTCTTTCCAGCATTGATAATTCAGAGATAGTGTCTGACTCATCAAGATAATAGTTATCCCTCAACGCAGTCCTAAACCAACCACACGGGTTATATATCGGATTGCGCGGGTTAAACCTTTCATACATCTTTTTAATCGTGGCTTTAATCTTTTCTATGCCATGACTAGCTATTTCCCACCAGTCTTTCTCAAGTCGATAATTTAATCCCTCAGCTTGGCAAATCTGTTTGGTTAGTATTAGCTGCTGCTGTTTAACCCTAGTTTTTTGAGTTTGTTCGGAATTACGTTCTTCTGGCGATTTTTCTTCGATCACATCTGTTTTTGAGGCATCGTCATGACCTAATATGTCAGCAAAAGATTTCACTTTTACTACATATTTGCCAAAGCCAAGAGTATAAACGATTTCTACTAACCCCAATTTGGCTAGTCGTTTAAAAGCCCTTTTTGCAGTTATTTCAGTTACACGATAAACTTTGCAAAGCTTATTTATTCGTTTTTGAAACTGAATGACATCAATTTCCAAGTTTTCATTGAACTTGTTGTAGTTATCTAAAAGCTTATAGGTAAACATATCAATGAAGTTGGTAAAACCTATGTCCGCCATATGCGCATAGACCCGCATTGGTGCTAAATTATTTCTGCTCATTTTCTGCTTGTTTCTGGAATTAGTACGTTTACAGTATGCTCATGCCAGTTTTTGCTGCTGACAACTTCTATTAGCTTTTTTCTCTGTAGCTTTTTGAAAATTCTTACTAAGGGTTTTTTGGCTTTTTTAGGAAAATTTGATTCTTTAAGTGACAAGTAATTAGCTTTTCTGACTTCTGAATCTGAAGCAAATATATTAGGAACTATTCCTATGTCACCCTTTTTATAAATCTCTCTGTTGACAAGTTCAGTAAAAACAGCAGCAATATAAATCAAATCTATTTCAACGTTTTTATTGCCTAATTCATCTGCAAGAGAATAGGCTATAAGACTTTCTAGAACTCCAGAGAAATTTTTTTTTACCCACTCAAAATAATCTTCCGCTTCGTTCACAATTTCTCCCCTACCTTCTCAATCATTAGATCGGTCAGGGCGATTGCACGTTTTACTAACCTTTCATCGTCGTCATAGATAAAGCCTTGGGAGGCAATTACAAACGCCGCATCTTTAACTGCCGCAAAGTAAGGCGAGTTCAGTACTCTTGTTCTTTTCTCTGTTGGGTTGTCTACCCTGTATATACTTGGCGATTCCATAATTGGTGATTAATTGGGCTTAAGCACAACTAGCTTTTTGATTTTTTTTCTGTACTCTTTTTTCAATACATTCGACCAAGGTAGATACTTTCATATCCAAGTCTGTAGCTGCGTTTCTAAGTGTTGAATATCTAGGGAAAACTTTTCCATTTAAATATCTACACCATTGAAATTTATTGATGTTTGTTTTTTTTGCTAAATCGCTAATTCTAGCTCTACTAAATTCTTCTGGGGTCATAAATATGTTGTGCGAACGGACAACTTTATTAATACCAAAATATAAAAATTGTGTCAACACGCAACAATAAAATTTTGAGCAAAATATTTTGTTGCCTCTTCACGCAACAAGATGGCAAGATGATTAAGTATAAGTATTTATTTGCAGGTTAAATTTATGCACCCAAGGGAGGCACTGAATCAAGTAATAAAAGTGCATAAGTTAAAAGCTGTTGATATTGCAAAAGCTAGCGGTGTCAATGTTCACGAAATATCAAAGTTTCGCAATGGTCATAAAGACATGACAACTTCTACTTTTTTTAAAATTGTTTATTCGCTTCCTAATACAGCTAAATCTCATTTGCTTGCATTGTGCCTCTTTAAAAATGATGAAGATGATAAATATCATGAAATAAAAGTTGCCGAAAAAAGCAACAGTCATATAGTTTAAATTCACTAAAGATATGCGATAAAAATTTATTTGAAATGACACAATCAACTGACAATGAAATTAAATATATTAGAGACTTATTAGTAGAAATTAAGTTTTGGCTACTATTGGAACATTGGCGATTGCGCTCCGCGCACAGGAGAATCGCCAATCGCTTTGTTTAAAATGAAATAAAAAAACCTTACTTCACTTTCAAGAAATAAGGTTTAAGCAATCAATCTATTTAATTAAAACTTGGCACAATCTAATTTACCTCAACTACAGCATGACCGCTATAGATAAAGTGTTGGGAATTATCCGCCATGCGAATTAAGTAATGCCCCTCTTCCTCTCCCACTAAATCGGCGATCGCATATTCTGCGGGAATAATTGTTCTTAATTGTTGGTTGGGGATTTGCGAGGATTGTTTGGTGCTGGGTTTGAGGTAGGTTTTTTGTAGCACTTTTAAAGTCCCTGGCTTGGAGTCAACGGTCTGGGGTAATTCCCCAACTAACCCAGAAACGATCGCCTCAGCCATTTTCTCCGCGTCATAGATTGCCATATCTTTTTTGTTATCGACAAAAGCACACTCAATTAAAATTGCTGGCATGGAAGTATGGCGCAGGACATAGAAGCCTCCCTGCTTGATTCCCCGATTGGTGTAGCCCAGAGCCACAATATTTTGCAAAATTGGTTTGGCGATCGCTGCTCCTGCTTGAGACAGAGCAAAAATTTCACTGCCGTAAGCGCGACCATTAAGGGCGTTAAAGTGCAGGGAAACAAAGATATCGGCGTTGGCTTTGTTGGCTTTGTTTACTCTTGAAGCAAGAGAATGCCCGACAGAGTAAGCAGTTGAGGGGAGGCAGTTAATTGTGGTGTGCTTTAAAGATTCTAATTTTTTGCTAATTAATTTCCCCAGTTCTAGGGTTAAATCATCTTCTTGGGCATAGCCTGAAGCCCCAATATCATGTTTCCCGTTGCTGCATAAACAGTTGTGTCCAGGGTCGATAGCAATTTTCATCTTTTTTTTTAAACGGCTTTGCTTTTATATTTCCCATCGGCTGACGGGGAAAAATAAAACTGGTTAGTACATTCATGATTATTTGGGGCATTGGTTGCAAACGATGCCTTTTTCTCCAATGGAAAAATTCAATGACTTGATTTGGGAGAGATATCAAGACACCCGCCTTAAGTTGAGGAGTCTAGAGCGGCGTTATTTTTTATTGTTATTAATTACTTTAATTCAAGGGGGTACTTTTGCTTTCTTATATTGCCAATATTTTAAGTAAGATACCTCAAAAAGCCTGGAGCATCTTGGCGGGGTTAATAGGTATTTCTTGTATCTCAACGCCTATTGCCATTGCATATCTTGTAGTCAATTCTGGTTCAATTGAATATAAAAATGCGGATACGCAAATTAATTTAAAGGGAAAAAAATTAACTGAAGACAACACGGAATTAGTTTTAAAACTAAGCGAGAAGCTTGAATTATTAGAAGCGGCAAATAAAGAACTGGCAGATTCTATTAAACAGAAAAAATTAGATAAGCAACTACAACCTCATATAGATAAAGTAGACAGAGCAATTGTAGAGTCTGAGATAGTTGTTGAAGATTTAACCAAGAATCAAGAAGAGTTACAAGATTTAGTGGAGGAAAAAATAGAGTCTCCTTAAACTCATTACTTATTACTTATTACTTAAACAATGGCAACAGGTGGCATTTTAGAGGGACTGGCAATTTCGGCGGTAACTGGTTTAGCCACGGGGGTGTTTACCTATGTCCTGAGTGAAACACAGCAGATAGAGGGCAATCGGATTGCCGATCTTGCCAGTGCTAAGAGTAACTATGGTGCGGCTCTGCCCTGGTGTTGGGGAAAAGTGCGGGTGGGGGGCAATTTAATCTGGACTACCTATTTAGAAGAAGTTAAAAAAACCGAGAAAACGGGTAAAGGGGCTAAGGTCGAGCAAACCACTTATAGCTACTACGGCTACTACGCCGCCATGTTTGCCGAATGCCCTTTCCGCCCCCTAATCGATATTCCCCGCGTCTGGATGAACAAAAAGCTGACCTTTTCTAAGGTTGGGGGCGCAGAAACCATCGATGAGGGCGGGGCGTTTGCCGAGCGCTATCTGCGCTTTTACTACGGGCAAACCAATCAAGAGATTGACCCCCTGCTGCAAAACATCGACCCCATATCTAATTACAGCTATGGCATCCCCCCAGGCAAAAGCGAGCGGGATAATTTTTTACGCTCTATCGGTCTTGAACCCAATACCCAGATCTTGACCCCCGCCTACAACAAGCGAGCTTTTATGGTCGCCCAACGTTTGCCCCTGGAAGACTTTTTTAACTCCCTGCCTACTACTGAAGCGGAAGTGGTCGCCTCCGAAAATTGCACCGTAGGGCAGATCTTGGGGGATATTTTTGGGCTGTTTTATCCCGCCGAAATGATTGATACATCTTTACTGGAAACTTCTGAATTTGCCGTAGAGGGCTTTTTTTTAAATTCCGTCGCCGCTGCTAAGAATGCGGTGCAGAATCTTCAGAAGGCTTATTTCTTTGATATTATTCAATCTGGGAGGGGGTTTAAATTTATTCCCTTAAATTCCCCCCGCAACGTCATCAACCTGAGTTCCCCAGATCTGGCAGCCCATCAAAGCGGGGGGCAAAAACCTTTTGACTATGAAATAAACGAGGTCGACCCTGCCACTCTACCTTCAAAAGTAACCGTAAGTTATATCGACCCCGATCTTAATTACGACACCAACGAACAATCGAGTCAGTTATACGTCAAGCAGCACCAAAATGACAATACCATAAGCTTGAGTTTTTCAATTGTGATGTCTGCCTCCCAAGCGGCGACCATTGCCCTTCGCTCTTTACTTTTTGCCTTAATTCAAGCTAGGACTTATAAGTTTTCGCTACCCCCTGCCTATTTGGATTTAGAACCAAGCGATCTGGTAGCTAATATCTTTGACGATTCGGGCTACCCAGTTAGGCTGACCCAAACTCGCATCGGCGCCAATCTAATTGTCGAGGGCGAGGGGGTACGGCATGATGTTTCCCCGCTGGCAATCACCAGAACCTTAGAAAGTGGCGATGTCAGGGTGGGGGTAGCCGATTACAATGTTGCCATCGCCCTGACAGGAAAGCCTCTGGCTGTTGCTTCAGGTTCAGGAAATCAATATCTTGAGGGGGTCGATTACACAATTAATAATGAGGGGGATCTAGAAGTTCTCTCAACTGGCAGTATCCCCCAGGGGACAGAATTAATCATCTCCACCACCGCCACTGCCGCCCCTAGTGAAGCGGATTTAGGGGTAATCGCCGCAGCGGGGGATACCCAATTACTGGTTTTAGACATCCCCTTAATTGTTGATAGCGACCCCGATTACACTTTATATTTAACCGCTGGGGGCGGGGATAATTGGGATGGTGCATCTATATATATCTCAACTGACGATAGCCGCTACGTGTTCGCCAGCACCATTGAAACCTACGGTATTTTTGGCACTTGTCTTGACACTCTTGGGCAATCTGGCACGGTTACGATACAGGTCAATTTCTCAGAGTTGGAGTCTGTTACAGATAACGATCTGGCTTTGGGTTTTAATCTATGTTTGATAGGGGAAGAGATTCTACAGTTTAAAACCGCCAGCCTGACGGATACTAATACTTATGTTCTAGATAACTTGGTTCGGGGACTGCGGGGAACAGAAGGGGAAATACCCAACCACCAGAGTAACGAGCGTTTTGTCCTTTTGAGCGGGACTAATGCTGAGATTGTCAAGATTCAAGGTACGGCAACGGACATCGGACAGGTAAGATATTTCAAAGCCCTCTCTAGTGGGCAAGCTTTAGATCAGGTAAGCCCAATGACCCTAACCATAGCAGGAAATGCCCAAAAGCCCTATGCCCCGAAGAATCTAGCGGCAACCAAAGACGGAGTAGGGAATATTACCCTTACTTGGGATAGGAGGGACAGACGCGGGGCAGAAAGTGAAAATCCCCCGTTGTCAGAGACAACCGAGGAATACATACTTTGGATCTTAGATATTAACGATTCCGTCGTCAGAAGCAATTCTAACTATAGTAGTTCCTATATATATACAAGTTCGGAGCAAATTAACGATTTTGGGAGTATTCAGTCCACTATAACCTTTAGGATTGCTCAAGTCAGTAGCGATGTCGGGGCGGGAACTTATGCTACTGCGACTTTAACCCCGATCTTAGTTGAACCTGTTCCCACCATAACTAGCTTTACCCCCGCTTCTGCCCTAGTCGGGGCAACTATTACCCTGACGGGAACTAATTTGGCT
>JASJDX010000378.1 GCA_030064975.1 Pleurocapsa sp. MO_192.B19 | reverse complement strand
CTTATCTCGTAATTTGCTATTGAATGTATTAATCGCTGTCATTGTTAGTATTTAGAAAGAAGTAACGAGATGGCGTAATTCTGATGAGTCACAGTCAAAATTTTGCGTCGGTTTCGTTAAATGCAACTCATACTTTTGTCTTGTATAAAATTATAACCAAAAAAGTATCTTGATTTTTTTTAAAGTATCAAAATTTTTAAAATAGATTGTCAATTGTTTATTAATAAAATTCTATCTCAAGATATACTATTTTCTTCAAAATTAAGCTTAAATTTAATTGAAAGTATATCTAAGTTCAATATTGTTTTTAATGTAAATTTGAAAACTAATTGAGATTCATAATAACTTTAGAATGGTGAGACTAAGCGATCGCGTGATTGGCGCAGCCACGCCAAGGCGCGATCGCTTTAGCAAAATTAGTCATAAACTTTATTGAGATCGAGATGTATCTAATCATCGTGGGTGCGGGTAGTGTGAGTAAACAGTTGATTTCTATTATCACAGAACAAGGACATAGAGTTGCCGTAGTTGAAAAGCAAAAAGAACGGGCTAGGGCAATTATGCAACAGTTTGATGTGCAGGTGTTTCATGCTGATATTGCTGAAGGAAATGTTTTGCAAGAAGCAGATATTAAAAGTGCAGACGCAATTATTGCCACGACCAAAGATGATTCGGTTAATTTAATGGCAATGTTTTTGGGTAAAGAACATCAAGTAGCAAATTTGATTACTTTGTTACAAGAAGCAGAACATCAAGCTATGTTTGAAAAATTAGGGGTGCAAGTATTAAGCAATCCTGAAAAGCTAATCGCCCAAAAACTCTTCAGCTTTATTGATTCAGATAAATAGGGCAAGCAGAAAATTAATGAAAACCATTTTAAGAGATATTGGTTTGTTTCTACACATACCTGGAATCATGGCTGTGATTTCGATTCCTGTGTGCTTGCTAGCCAAAGAGACCTATGCTCTAATACCTTTACTTACTTGTGCGATCGCATCCCTAGCTATCGGTCAATTATTATATCGTCTAACCAAATCTAAAAATAGCAGTCGTATTCCCTATGCTATGGCCACTGCTGCTTTGGGGTGGTTCTTGCTCCCTCTGTTTGGCTCGATTCCCATCTTAATGACGGCTAATGCTCCCGATCTTGCTCCTGACTTGTCTACGACTATTTTACAGTTTCAAAATCCCTGGAACGCCATTTTTGAAGCTTTTTCTGGCTTTACTAGCACGGGGCTATCTATGGCATTCGATTACGGCGAAATACCCCATACTCTACAATGGTGGCGATCGCGAATGCAGTGGGTAGGCGGTGTAGGCGTAATTGTTTTGGTTATATCGTTGCTCGAACCAGCTACTGAACCAGATCAACTATACAATGCTGAAGGTAGAAGCCAAAGAATCGGTTTAACCCTAAGCAAGACAGTCAAGCGTATCTGGTGGATCTATCTGATTTATACTATCGGGAGTATTTTTCTATTTCGCATTGTCGGGATGACTTGGTGGGAAGCTCTCAATCACGGTATGACAGGGATTGCTACAGGGGGATTCAGCGTCACAGAAAATAGTATTGGTAACTACGGAGTTGGGGTTAAGTTGGCGGTAATTGTAGTGATGACTTTGGGTGCAATTAGCTTTTCAGCTCACTATCAGTTTTTGCGCCATCGTAAACTATCTGCTTTTTGGTCAGATAACCAACATCAGGCATTATGGATTTTATTGCTAGGAGGGACGTTTTTGCTTTGGGGTTTTAATCGTTTAGCATTTAGAAATGTTCCTTTTATTGATATTTTATTTCAATGGTCTTCTGCTTTGGGGACTTGTGGTTTTGGTACTGTTTCAGTTGAATCTTGGGATGGAGGCGCAAAATTACTGATGACTCTAGCCATGCTAATTGGTGGTGCAGCAGGTTCGACAGCAGGAGGAATCAAATTAAGTCGTTTTGTAATTGTTTTCAAAGCTATTATTTGGCGTTTTCGGCGTATCGCCCTATTGCCCCACGAAATGATGCGTTATGAGTTGGATGGAGAAATTTTAAGAGAATCTGAAGCTAATCGTCGTGTAGAGGCTGCTGCGGTTTTAGCTATTTTGTGGTTAGGCGTAGTTTCTACTGGTATTTTTATCCTGCAATATTTAAAATTACCAACTTACGATTTGATTGATGTAATTTTTGAAGTTGCTTCGGCGACAAGTGGAGTGGGGATATCTACTGGTATTACCCATCCCGATTTACCTTGGTTGGCTAAACTTACCCTAATTTGTTTAATGTGGATTGGACGCTTAGAGATTATCTCCGTACTTTTGTTATTATCTTTACCGATTAAATCTTTTGCCAATCGAAAGTAACTGAACGCGAGTTCGGAGGCAAGGAGGCAAGGAGGCAAGGAGTTATGATTTTTTTCTCGAACTATGCGAGATAAACAACGAGAGAATGGGCAATTCAGACATTGGAAAATCAGAATATTACTGAGTTTTTAGTTTTTTCCGCTTTGTCGAACTCTTAGGAAACAAATTGTTTCTCTCAGACATAACGAATTAAATTCGTTGGACGCTCACGTTAACTGAGATAGCAAGTAAGATATTGGTGATTTGTCGCAAGAGTAAGAGGGCGGTCTGTGCCGCATGGAAATGCGTCGTTAGAGAGCGCATATTCCACCACTTACTCTTCAATCAAATATAAAACATGACCGTCTAAATCTCTAATTGATAAAGCTTTTTCATATCCCAATTCATTTGCAGACATCTCCACAATACCAGGTGAAATAAAACTACAGGGTGCAGATCGCAGTTTTTGCTCTAAAGCTTCTAAATCGGATACCGCAATAACTGTCTGATAGTGCCACAAGTCGTGGGCTTGACTATCTTTTGGCATATCTTTCCCAGTTGTAGGAGTAATATATTCTAATAGTTCAAAACCAATTCCAGAAGATGGTTTCATGCTGTTTACCTGTACCCTAGCCCCAAAAATACAGCTAATATGTTCGTATTCTATGCCGTAGTTTTCTGCCTGTAGCATTAATTTTAGATCGAGGCGATCGCGATACAAAGGAAAACTTGCGGCTGCATCTTTAGTTACCACTGCACTATGATCGATACCGAGAAATAGTTTGTCTGTAGCTTGCAACCATTTATCATCGGCTTTATCTGGGGGAAACTCAATCAATTCTAAATTGTGTCCATCTGGATCTTTAAAATAAAATGCTTTGACCTCACCTAACTTTTTATTCCATTCTGGTAATTGTTGTGGACTAGTAGAAGAATGTCTGACTTTATATTGACGTAGATGTTGATATGCTCGATCCATATCCTGAACTGCGATCGCAATATGCTGAAAAGTGCGATCGTTACTGCGAAAATCTACGGGAATCGATCTACCTTCTGGGGTTAAATATTCCATCAAAGAAATTATTTCATCCGCAAGCTGCATCTGGACTATTTGCATCCGTAAGCCAAATACACCCTGTAATTTTTCCCAGTCTTCCCCCCAAACTTCAACCTCTTTAATCTTTTGGAAAGATAATACTTCGGCATAAAATTTTACCGACTGTTCTATGTTGCTAACAGTCATCCCAATATATTTGATACTCGACATTCAAATCTTTAATTAATTGCTTTACTGATTTAAATGTACAAACTCAAAATTGATTGCACCTCCCACTAAAGAGAGGTATTGAGCTGTCGATCGTTTAATTTACTAGTTAAGTATTTTTTTAACTTTGGCTAGCTTGACATCTGTCTTGAGATGTATTTTAAAAAGTGATCTTATGCCATGCAAATCTCCAAAATATATCTTATAGTAGATGAAATATTGAAAAAATATGCAGATGATGAGAAAATTTTACTTATGGAAAAAAAGCTCAAAGAACTAATTGGTCAGTCTGATATTTGGCTTTTCATTAAAAGCAGCAATGGCTGGGTTAAAAATGTAGAGATTCTTGATGTAAATTCAGATACAGTATCTTTTCGCTATCAACATGAATCTTCAGCAGAAGTAAAAGTTTGGGAAAAGACTACTAGATTAGAAAATATTTTAGAGATTGATATTCGAGTTGCTGCTGTACCCAAATGCGAACAAAAATTAAGCGATATGCGAAATAAATTTACGCGACTGTTAGAGCAAGAATAATTGTTCAAAGCAATCAAAAATTTTATTGCCCTAATTTTATTTAACTTTTTAATTTGAAAAACTTAATTGGAAAAACCCCAGACTTATCAGTAAGCCTGGGGTTTTTTGCTCACATAGATTAAACGATTTCGGCTATCACTACCTCTAACAAAGTCAAGTTGCCTTAATGATTATTTACAATGTAGTCAGACGAATTAAGGAAACAATCGATTATGGATAGATTAGAAAACTCGTTATCTATGGAGCAAGAATTTTCTCATAAAATTTTTGCAGATCGCGTAAAGCAACTATCTCACGAAGACGCACAGGATTTGTTGGTTCAGATGCACAAACAAATGCTCTACAAAGATAATATTTACAAAGAATTAATTTTGAATCAAGGACGCGATATTGTTGATTCCTTGTTTGGGGCAGGAAAATAAGTGAAGGTTTGTCTATTGCTGTAGAAGAGCCTTAATTTATAGCTTTAGAAAGATGTACTACTGAACTAATTTGTTAGATCATTATCCTGAAGTAGATTAGCGGGAAATGACTGAGAAATGAAGGGGATCAAAGGCAAGAACGTTTTAGTTACGGGAGCAACTTCAGGAATCGGGCAGGCGATCGCAGCTTATTTTGCGACACAAGGTGCTAATGTAGCACTCAACTATCGCAATGATCCAGAAAAGCTAGAGGATACAGAAGAGTTAATTAATAAAATGTGTTCTCAGGTTAAAGGATGTGGTGGTAGAGAGTTACCCTTAGAAGGAGATGTATCCGAAGAAGCAGATATTATTCGGATGTGCAATGAAGTAATTAATAAATTAGGTAGTCTGGATATTCTGATTAACAATGCTGGTATTCAAACCTCTTCTCCTTCCCATGAATTAGCAACTGCCGATTTTGATAAAGTCATCCAGGTTAATTTACGGGGTGCTTACCTGTGTGCGAGGGAAGCTATTAAACATTTTATAGATCGAGGTAATGGTGGAATTATTATTAACGTTTCTAGCGTCCACGAGATTATTCCTCGTCCCACTTATGTGAGCTATTCCATTAGTAAAGGTGGCATGGAAAACATGACTAAAACCTTGGCATTAGAATATGCGCCTCATGGTATTCGAGTAAATGCGTAGCGTAGCCATGCCGAAGGCTTATCGCTCCTGGTGCTACTTCGACACCAATTAATAGTTGGACTGACGATCCTCAAAAGAAAGAAGAAGTAGAAAGTCATATCCCTATGGGAAGAGTCGGTACTTCCGAAGAAATGGCAGCAATAACTGCTTTTTTGGCTTCTGATGATGCAGCATATATAACTGGTCAAACTTTATTTGTTGACGGAGGTTTAACCCTTTATCCCGATTTTCTCAAACCTTGGTCTGCGGGAGAATGATTTAAAGGATGAAGGATGAGGAATGAAGAATAAAAGTTAATCGTAAATAAACTATGGTTTCTATTGGGAATGGCTTGAGAAATAGAAGTACAATAAATATGGGGATCCCTTTATAACTAACGAATGATTCGGATTAACCATATTTGTTGAAATAATTAAATATAGCTCAAAAAATTATAAAGCGGCTCTCAATAAGCCCATCAGTTAATGGCGATCGACATGACTCAGATACTTCTTCCACCTAACTCTAGTATTGATTATCAAAAATTATATTGCTATACTAATAAATCCGAAAAAATTGTTATTGCTCAACTCAATGATCTTGTAGAACGACATTGCGAACGGGTTGTTTTTCCTGGAGAAAGGTTTTTAGTTAAAGCAAATGATAATTGCGAATTGGAAATTACTCAGCAAACAAACATAGAATTTATCAAAAATACTATTCCTTGTTTACAGCTTAAGTGATTATGATATTTTCTCCAGCTTGTGCATAACAAACAAATAAATTGTAAAAATAGATAATTATAGGTAATCAGGTAAATTTAACCATGGCAAATAATTCTAACAATAGCGTCAGTAGTTACTTAAAAGAAATTGGTCGGACTCCTTTATTAAGTACAGAAGAGGAAGTGAAGCTTGCTAATCAAATTCAAGCAATGTTACCTCTTTTAGAAAAAGAAAATTTAACTCCACAAGAGCGGCAAGTTATCCGCCAAGGACAAATGGCCAAAAAGAAAATGACTCAGGCAAATCTACGTTTGGTAGTTTCAGTTGCCAAAAAATATCAAAATCGTGGTTTATCCCTGCTTGATTTGATTCAAGAAGGTAGTATTGGTTTGATGAGAGCAACAGAAAAATTTGATCCTAGTAAAGGTTACAAGTTTTCCACTTATAGCTACTGGTGGATTAGGCAAGCAATGACTAGATCTCTAGCTAATTATGCTCGGACAATTCGGTTACCAATACACATTACCCAAGAGCTTAATAAAATCAAAAAAGTAACTCGTCAACTATCCCAAGAGTTAGGACGAAAACCAACTGATAGTGAAGTTGCACAAAAGCTAAACATCAATATTAAAAAGCTAAGATCTTTGGCACAAGCAGCAAGAATGACTAAACCAAGAAGTCTTAACGCCACCATTGATGACAATCAAACCGAATTAGGGCAAATTTTAGCTGATGATTTTGCTTCTCCCTCAGATTTTGTGGTAGAAAACGAAACTCGTGCTAGGATACAGAGCCTACTGCATACTTTATCTCCTAAACAGCGAGACGTAATTATTTTAAGATATGGTCTAAAAGATGGTAGAACCATGACTTACGAACAGATTGGTGATATCTGTGGGATTAGTCGAGAGAGAGTTAGACAAATTAAAAACAAAGCAATGAAGCTGATGAAGAAAAGGGCGATCAAACTTTCGGCTGTGGCAGGATAAAATTCTTTTTGATACTCTTTATACTTGTAATACCAGAGAAAAAGATTATGATGATGTTGTTATCTTATGGTGTTGTTGGCTAGGAAACAACATTCACATCTTAGATGGATATTGAGGAGAATTTAGCTGAGAATAGTTTTAAAATCGCTGAAAAACTAATTCAAGCGATTGAAACAGATGAACAAATAACAAGCTCTAGCTCACTCAGCTTTCAGGCTGTCAGAGATAACCTTCCTGCTATTTGCCATACACTGCTGTAACTATTCAATTTTTCGCCGCTTATTGAACTCTTAGGAAACAAATTGTTTCTCTCAGACATAACGAATTAAATTCGTTGGACGCTCACGTTAATAATGAATAATTATTGTAAATGCTATAAGATCCTGTTCAAATATAGTTAGAAGTAGTAACAACTTGAGAAATTGTCGGGGTTCACGTTGGCGATTGGTATGCTGCGTGCGCGGAGGGTAATCGCAGTAGAGAGAGCTAGAAAATTATGGCGATCATTGCCAACAGGTTATCGACAATTTGCAGCTCTTAAAGCGGACGCAATATTGCTCTAGCCAAACCACCATCACCATTTTTTAGTTTGATCGGTAAACAAATTAATTCATATTCTCCTGGTTCGACTTGAGATAAATTTAACCCTTCAATTGCCCAAATACCAGAACCAAGTAAAGCATGATGCACCTCTACGACATTACCCTGATAGCCACCAACAGATAGATAGTCTACCCCTACAGTACGGACTTTCTTGGCTGCTAAATAGTGTGCTGCTTCGGTAGAGATATGAACAAAATTTTCGACAAATTTAGCAGATTTTAAAGCGCGATCGCTATTTTGGGTTTTAAATAAAATTCTTTCTCCCGCCTGAATATTGTGGGGTTCGATTTCAGCCACCTTAATTGATTCAGAATCTTTAATCTCAATTACTCTTGCTTTACCAATAGTTGCATCTAAAGGTATCTGATCGATTCCCATTCCACCTTTGATAAAATGATTGATTCCGTCAACGTGTGTACCAGTATGCGTACCAATGGTAAGTTTAGAAACATTGCACACATCCCCATGAGCTAGACATTGACTCGGTTCAACACTCACAGCAGGATTATCGGGCCAATAAGGCATACCTGGATGAATAGTTAAAGAAATATCAATCCAATTATTTGATTCGGTCATAATTAAATAATTAATTTAATAATAATAAGCAATAGTAAGAGAGGAAGAGAGAGAATTTGGGAAAACTTTTCCTTATCCCTGTCTTGGTCAGCGTTCCCTTGCGCCTGGCGGCGACGCGGGGTCTGACCGCCATCCCTTATCCCTCATCCCTTATCCCTCATCCCTCATTCTTTAAACTGTTGCAGGTTTTGGTTTTGGTTTTGGTGGTTCACTATTGGCGATCGCTTGTTCTACTTTATTTGCCAATTCAGGATAGACGTTGCGGAACAGCTGCATCTGGTCTTTAACAACTTCTTTGCTACATTTACCCAAGCTACCAGCGATGTTGCCATACAAACGTTCTTTTTCGTCGTTGTTCAGCATATCGTAATACATCCGCGCTTGATCGTAATGATCTTCTTCGTCCAATTCAATCCGCGCCGCCATGCCAGAAGCTTTATAGGGTGGTTGTTCTGCACGTTTATCTGGTTGAGGATAGCCTTCGTGAGAGGGATTATAGTTAATGCGACCACCTTTATTATCGTCAGTACGCATTAAGCCATCACGATAAGGATCGTTAGCCTTAGTAGCGTGGGGTTTATTAACGGGAATAGTATCATAGTTGACGCTCAAACGATGACGATGGGCATCAGCATAGGACATAATCCGTGCCTGTAACATCCGATCTGGCGACCAAGAGATACCAGGAACAACATTACCAGGAGAAAAAGCCGCCTGTTCTACTTCTGCAAAGTAGTTTTCGGGGTTGCGATTTAATTCAAAATTACCGACTTTTTGTAGAGGAAAATCAGCGTGAGGCCATACTTTAGTTAGGTCAAAAGGATTCCACTGAAAATTCTGTGCCTGTTCTTCGGTCATGGTTTGGATCTTCATCGTCCAAGAAGGATAGTTACCTTCTTCAATGGCATTGTATAAATCTTTAGCTGCCCAACGGGGTTCTACACCCTGCATTTTGCGCCACTGTTCGTCAGTAAAGAACTTGTTACCCTGATCGGTAATAAAGTGGAATTTGACCCAAATACGCTCGTTTTCTTGGTTAATTAGGCTAAAAGTATGACTGCCATAGCCGTTCATGTGTCTCCACCCCATCGGCACCCCGCGATCGCCCATTAACCAAAGAACTTGATGAATACTTTCGGGGGTTAAAGACCAAAAATCCCACCACATTTGGTCATGTCGCCAGTGTTCTTTAGGATGCTCTTTTTGAGACCTGATAAAGTCCATAAACTTTATGGGATCGCGCATAAAAAAGATGGGTGTATTATTACCCACCATGTCCCAGTTACCATCTTCGGTATAAAATTTAACCGCAAAGCCTCTTAAGTCACGATAAATATCTGAACCGCCTTTAGACTTAGCTACGGTAGAAAAACGAGCAAAAATTTCGGTTTGCTTGCCAACTTCAGAAAATAGTTTGGCTTTAGTGTATTGGGTAATATCATCGGTAACGGTAAAAGTTCCATATGCACCAGAACCGATCGCATGAACCACTCTTTCGGGGATACGTTCGCGGTTAAAGTGCGCCATCTTCTCTAAAAGGGTATAGTCTTCTAGTAGTAAAGGGCCTTGTTTACCAACGGATTTGGATACTGTATTGCTAGGTACAGGAATACCAGACGCATTAGTTAAAACTTCTTTATTATTTGCCACGGTAAAACTTTGTTCTCCTCTCTGCGCGATCGCTTCGCTTTTTTTTGATATTTTTAAATGCTAGTTGGATATCTCAATCTAAAGCGTCTAACTTTAGACAGATAGAGATACTCAAAT
>JASJDX010000377.1 GCA_030064975.1 Pleurocapsa sp. MO_192.B19 | reverse complement strand
GACATCTCCCGCGCATCAACAATGGTTACAGTTCCTCGCCCAATCACCTCAATAATTCCATCACTTTCAAACATGGCACAAGTATCTTCATCAATACCAATGCCCAATAATTTGGGATATGCAGAAATAGCACTTAAAAGACGTGCCAGACGATTACGATTATAAAAATGCTGATCTACTAAGACTTCAGGAATAATACCTAACCCCATCGCCATATCCACCAAGGCACGGTTAGGAGATTCAGCGCTGCTGCCCCCCGAAATCATATGGTGTCCCATGACGGCTGCTCCTGCACTAGTCCCCGCCAAACTAATTTCTCGACGTTGCGCCCTTTCAACAATTCGATTCATTAAGGTCGTATCGGCAAGTAAACCACAAAGGCGAAGTTGATCGCCACCAGTCAGAAAAACTCCCGTGCAGTTTTCTACAAAATTAAGATATCCTGAATCATTTGCTCCAGAGCGATCGCGCACATCTAGGACTTTAATTTCTTTTGCCCCCATGTCACTAAAAAGGCGATAGTAACGCTCACCAATGAGACTTGGTTCTCTAGAAGCGCAGGGAACAATACCAATGATGGCATCTGCACCTCCTGAACGATTAAAAAACGTTTGTAGTATTTCTTTGCCGTGTACTTTATCTTCCGCACCACCAATAACTAAGATAGCCTTTTTGGTCGATTGCGAAGAATCTCTGGTTTGATGTTTAACTTCGGTATTAATCATAATTGGGTTTGCGGGCAGGAGATCAATCTCTGACTACTATTGATAGTAGCGATGCTAACTAATTTACTACTGTGTCAAATACTACTTAACTCCTGGAGTCTATCAAGCTTATACTTAACTTCTAAAGTTTTTTTCAAGTGTATTACTGTGCGTTTTGATATTATCACTCTTTTCCCCGACTTTTTTAACTCTCCTCTTAGTTCTAGTTTACTAGGTAAAGCGATCGCTCAAAAAATTGCTACAGTAAATTTAGTAAACCCCCGCGACTTTACAACAGACAAGCACCGTAAGGTAGATGACATAACTTATGGTGGTGGTGTAGGAATGTTACTCAAACCTGAACCAATGTTCGCGGCGGTAGAATCTTTACCTATCTTACCCAAGCGGGAAGTTATTCTCATGACTCCCCAAGGCCAATCTTTGGATCAACCCTTACTAAAAGATTTAGCCACTAATTATCAGCAGCTAGTACTTATCTGTGGTCACTATGAAGGAGTAGATGAAAGAATACGAAAGTATTTGGTTACTAAAGAAATATCTGTGGGGGATTTTGTTTTAACTTGTGGAGAAATACCTGCTCTAACCTTACTTAACGGCGTTGTTAGACTTTTGCCTGGAACAGTAGGCAAAATAGAATCTCTTAAAACAGAAAGTTTTGAAACAGAATTATTAGACTATCCTCAATACACTAGACCCGCAGAATATCGTGGCTGGCAAGTTCCAGAAGTATTGCGTTCTGGTAATCATAAACTGATTGACGAGTGGCGTAAAGAGGAACAGATTAAGCGTACTCGCGATCGCCGTCCCGATTTATGGAAACGTTGGCAAGAAAATAATGACTGATTGATAATGAAGGCGACAAGAGATAATTGTTAAATATCTGACATTCCGCACATAATATTAGATGCTCGTAAATAACTGGAGACTATTGTTGTGACAGGGGGTAGGGTGTCTCTGAACGGATACCGCGCTCGTCTTCGACTCGCTGAGTCTAACGGCTTGCTCTCCCAAAGGGACTAGCTTGGCGTCGCGCAAACGCGACCGCATATAGGGTGTAGGGGAAATAAGAGTTTCCAGTTTTTTATTAATTAAAATAAATTGCTTCATCTCTCTCATTACTTTTGAGAAATGGTATAAATTTTGATTCTCAATAATTAATTGGCTAGATATTATCTCAAATGCTTATTATGTGGTGATTAAAATCATTTAATTACTTGGTAGCGATCGCCTTTCTTACTAGACTTAATTTTATCAGCGATCGCTATACCCAAGCTGAAATCAAGTAAATTCCTTTAATTATTTTTTTGAGTTAACCTGAATTCGATAAAGCTAAAAATTTGGGAATTTATCAGTTTTATCGATGCCTGAATTCCTGATTATCTCGTTGTTTATCTCGCATAGTTCGAGGAAAAAATTATAACTTTGCGCCTCCTAACTCCGAATTCCGTAGCGTAGCGTCTCGCGAGCGCGAGTACTCCGAATTCCGAATTCCGAACTCCGAACTCTTAGGAAACAAATTGTTTCTCTCAGACATAACGAATTAAATTCGTTGGACGCTCACGTTAAGTTAATTATCTGGGGAATATCGGATTGAAAATTAGCGATCGCATTACCAGGGCAGATTAACAATCAGTAATCAGTAATTACTATCGGGTACTTGTGAGACTATTTGTTTGCCAATTTCAATAGAAGCAGTAGCAGCAGGAGATGGAGCATTGCAGACGTGCATGGCTTTATTACGATTAAGAATTAAAAAGTCATCAACCATTGAACCATCGCTTTTTAGTGCTTGCGCTCTTACTCCCGCAGGACTTGGTACTATATCTTCTGCTTGCACTTCAGGAATTAATCTTTGCAAGCTACGAACAAAAATCGACTTACTATAAGAACGAATCATTTCCTGTAAACCTTCATTGGGATATTTAGCTGCTAATTTCCAGAAGCCAGGATAAGTCATGGTATCCATGAAGTCTTGGAAATCGAAGTCAAATTTGTTATAAGCTTCTCGCTTGAATCCTAATACTGCATTAGGTCCTGCATGAACACTACCATCTATACTAGGGTGAAAATGTACTCCTAAAAAAGGAAAATTGGGATTGGGTACGGGATAAATTGCACCATTTACTAAGTAATTTTTTTCAGGTTTTAGTTCGTAGTATTCTCCTCTAAAGGGAACTATCTTCGCTGGTGCTTTTTCTTTTGCTAGTTTTGTCAGGCGATCGCTATATAGTCCGCCACAATTGATTAAAAATTCTGTATGATATTCTTCTTGGCTAGTTTCAATTATATGACCTTCGGTCGTAAATTTAATTCCTGTGACGCAAGTATTCAGCTTTAGATCTACTCCCTGTGATTCAGCGATCGCAGCATATTTATTACAGACTTGTTTGTAATCTACTATTCCCGTAGATTTCACCCAAATTCCCGCTAAACAACTGACGTGAGGTTCTATTTCTTTAACTTGTTCTGAATTTACTTTACTAATTTCAATACCATTAGCAATACCTCGTTCGTAGAGATTATCTAATAGAGGTAATTCAAATTCTTCGGTAGCAACAATTACCTTTCCGCATATATTGTAGTCAATATTATGCTCTTGGCAAAAGGCAACCATCGACTCGTTTCCTTGGCGACAAAGTTTTGCTTTGTAACTTCCTGGCTTATAGTAAATTCCAGAATGAATAATACCGCTATTGTGTCCCGTTTGATGAGCAGCCCAAGATGCTTCTTTTTCTAGCAGAGCAATTTTAGCCGCAGGAAACTTTTGGCTTAAAGCCATTGCCGTAGACAAGCCAACAATACCACCACCGATAATAGTAAAGTTATACATATAATGTGTATTGTGATTGAAGTTTGTTTATCTTAACTAGCTCTCAGCTTTTATACCGACTTTCGTCTATTAACTGGTAACTTAGTAGAGTACAGAAAAATGAAGGAGCAAAAAAGCAAGGGTAGTCAATAAATAATTTCATCCCTCATCCCTTATCCCTTATCCCTTATCCCTTTAAAGTGCTACCACCTCAGTTGATACACCCAGATCTTTAAGCATCGCGCTGATTTCTTCGCAATAGATAGCATTCATCACAATGACTTTATCTGGCTGGTAAGTTTTGAGAAATTTTGGAGGCATAATTTCTTTACCTACTCCAGGAATAAATTTACCGTGACGGTGAGGGTTAATATCGATCGCGTATTCAATTTTATCAACAGTCTTGAGGGTAGTTAAAAATGCCACACATTTAGAACCAGAACCCCAAACAACTACTTTTTCTTGTTTAGCTTGAGCATCTTCAAGATACTGTTTCCAATATTCTAGCTTACCTGCAATCTTCTCGGCGAATAGCTCTACATCTTTGGCTACGTCTTCTACCGTTTCTTCAAAAGGATGAACTTTATCTGAAGGAATATCTACAGGCTTAGCTTCAATCAAGAGATACTGATCGCCATAGTCGCAATATAGATCGGTTACTTCAAAACCACTATCGCGGAATAGACGAGCAAGTGTACCAGGACTAAAGTAGGAACAATGTTCGTAATAAATATCTTCAAAGGCTTGCTCTCGCAGCACTCTAGTATTATCTGGAATTTCAAAGACTACTATAGTGTCAGTGCGATCGCCAATCGATTTCCGTACAGTTTTAATAAACTCGGAAGTGGGTTGAATATGCTCTAAGGTATGACGACAGCAGATAAAATCTCCCACATATTCAGCGTGTTTTTCGGCATAATAATCTTGAATAAAAGTAACGCGATCGGCTGCTTCACTTTCTACTCTACCGGGTACTACGCTGGGATCGATGCCCACACCTCGATTATTGCCTAGTTCGCACAATAATAAGAGGAAGTCTCCTTTACTACAGCCAATTTCAATAATATCTTTGTTATGTAAATCGTATTTATCAATTAAATGATTAGCTAGCTTAAGAGAAAATTTATTAAAAGTAGGAGAATAACTCTGCTGATCTTCGTAGTTAGGAGCATAAGCTGACCATTTGGCATCAAACTCTGTATTGGTAATAAAGCCACAGCGATCGCAAAAACCTAAAACTACATCCCCACGGGGAAAATCCTGAGCTTCTTCTTGGCTGGACATCATTAAACAACTGTGTACAGGAACGTCGCGAACTTCATAAAAAACTGACAGTTCATGATGACCACAATTGGGACAACAATGCTCTATTTTTTTCGGTTCAACAGCTAATTGATTATTGGTAGTAACTAAATTCTGCACCATGATGACATATTCCTCTGGCAATTATTGTTTAATGTTGGTTTGTACTATTTTTCCTCAGTTCACCTATTTTGCGCGGAAAACCTTACTTTATAAAACAAATTTCAAATTGAATTTTAACTTTTAGCTCATTACCAAGTCAGCTAGAAAATTTTGGGTTGGGGAATAGGAACAATAAATTTTCCGCCAGATGCTCGATATTCTTGCTGTTGTTGCATAATTTCTTCAGCAAAATTCCAAGCCAAGATCAACACATAATCTGGTCGATCTTCTAATAGCTTACTAGGAGGAAAAATGGGTAGATGATTAATTCCCATGTAGCGACCATGTTTAAATGAGTTTAAATCTACCACATAGTCCAGCAGAGTTTTATCAATTCTCAAATAGTTCAGCATAGTTGTGGCTTTTGCCGCAGCACCATAACCAGCAATTTTTTTGCCCTGTTTTTTTAAGTCCCATAAAATATCTAATAAGGAAGACTTGAATGTCATAACATTGTCGGCAAAATTACGATAGTAACTTAGTTGATCTACCTGGGACTCCTGTTCAGCTTTTAACAAGGATTTAACCGAGTCTTGTACTGCTTCTTTTGGCTCTACATATAAACGTAAAGAACCACCATGAATTGTAGTTCTTTCAATATCGTTTAAATACAATGAATGTCTTCTAAATAGTCTGTCTAAAGCTGTAACAGAAAAATAACAAAGATGCTGGTGATAGATTGTGTCAAATTCACAATGATCTACCAGATTAACTATATAAGGAGCCTCAATTACGGCTACTCCCCTATCTTTCAATAAAATAGAAATTCCTGCGACAAAACCATTTAAATCTGGAACATGAGCCAAAACATTATTTGCTAAGAAAACATCTGCTTGTTTCCCTTCTTCTTGCAGTTTTTGAGCCAATTCTTTGCCAAAAAAAGTACAGATAGAATTAACCCCAGCTTTGATAGCATTTTCCACGGGTCCAGAAGCAGGGTCTATCCCTAATACAGGGATACTTTGTTCGACAAAGTTTTTTAGCATATAGCCGTCATTACTAGCTGCTTCAATGACCAGACTATTACTGTCTAACTTTCTAGTTTTAATGAGATTTTTGGCACTATCGCCAAAATGCTTTAATAAAGATGGTGATACAGAAGAATAATAAGGATAGTCTTGGCAAAACAAAATTTCAGGGGGGACTATTTCCGTAATTTGTACCAAACCACATTCAGGACAAAAAGCCAAGTCTAAGGGGGCAGTATATTCAGGTAAATCTAACTGTTCTTTTGTCAGAAGATTATCAGCTAGGGCAGTATAACCAAAAGATATAATCGTATCCAGAGCAGAGTTTCCACAAGAGAGACAACTTGACTTTCTAGCATTCATAAATATGAGTTTGCATTAAAAAATATAATTGCTGATGTTACTAATAACAGGGGCAATCATGTTGATTGCCCTTGAGTTGCTTTATTCAAGCGGTCATTAAGATAAAGTTGGCCATTTTGTGGCTTAAAGTCATCTTTTCTTTATCAACCTCGAAACTATTCAACGGTTGTCAGCTTTTCCGTTCGCCAACGCAGTTCTCCATCTAATAATTCATTACTTATTAAGTACTTAATATGAGCAATTCTTTGGTATCTAGTTCCTTCAAATTCCTCTAAGGTTAAGCCTACTTTTTGATATGCCTCATATAGTTCAGCTGCTCCTTTACGAGCATCCCATTGAGGCTGAAAATCAGGTAGAACTTTAGCAATTTTACTACAGTCAACTCGATAACAACGTTTATCAGGACCAGCATCAGCAGCATATTCAATTCGACAGTTGGGAACTGTTTCTTGAACAATTTCGGCTAAATCACGAATCCGATAATTATCTTCATTGCGACCAACATTAAAAGCCTCGTTATGAATTAGTTCTCGTGGTGCTTCCAAAACAGCAATAAATGCTCTGGAGATGTCTTCTATGTGTACAATAGGTCGCCAGGGAGTACCATCACTTTTGATGTACACTAAGCCCTTGGTAAATGCCCAAGCAGCCAAATTATTGAGTACTAAATCAAATCTTATTCTTGGTGACACACCATAGGCAGTAGCATTCCGCAAGAAAGTAGGACTAAAGTTGTCGTCAGCTAGCTTGCTAATTTCTTGTTCCGATCTTACTTTAGACACTCCATAGGGAGTAACGGGATTAAAATCAGATTCTTCATTAAGCCAATCTTCTCCTCCTGCACCATAGTTGCTGCAAGAAGAGGAAAAAATAAAGCGGCTGACACCAGCTTGCTTAGCCAGTTTAGCAATTTTGACAGAAGCTAAATAGTTAATCTCCTCGGTCAAGTTTGGATTTAGATTACCTAAAGGGTCATTAGAAAGACCAGCCAAATGTAACACGGCTTCAAATCCTTCTAAATCCTGTAGTTCTACATCACGAACATCTTTTTTGAGTTCTGGAATTTCAACTATTCCCTCGCCGAAAGTGCTTCGGGCATATAAGTCAGTATCTAGACCAACGACATCATACTTTTTCTCGAGTAGCAGGGGAACCATTAACGTTCCGATGTACCCCTTGTGACCAGTTACCAGTATTTTCATATGTTTGATCCTCCCAAGTTTTCCAAGGTGCGTTACCGCTAGCCCACAGAGCTTCTAAACGACGCTTGTCCCTTAGAGTATCCATACACTGCCAGAAGCCATCATGCTTATATGCCATCAACTGACCATCTCTGGCTAGTCTTTCTAATGGCTCTTTTTCCCACTGAGTTTCGTCACCTTCTATATAGTCAAAAATTTCTGGTTCTAGAACAAAGAAAGCACCATTAATCCAGCCTTCCTTAGTTTGAGGCTTTTCCGAAAATTCAGAGATTTGATCTCCATTTAAATCTAAGTGACCAAAACGCGCAGGAGGACGAACAGCAGTCAAGGTGGCTAACTTACCGTGAGAACGGTGGAAAGCCAGTAACTCGTGTAGGTTAACATCAGAAACTCCGTCACCCCAAGTTAGCATAAAAGTTTCTCGACCAACATAAGGAGCAAGACGTTTGATCCTCCCTGCTGTATTGGTCATTAGTCCTGTGTCAATCAGGTTGACGTTCCAATCTAATTGATAACCACCGTGAGTCTGAACTTTTCCGCTTCGCAAATCCACACTAAGATTACTGTTGAGAGCGCAATAATCTACCATATATTTTTTGATTACCGCACCTTTGTAACCTAGAGCAATAGTAAAGTCTTTGAACCCGTAATGATAGTAGTGCATCATAATGTGCCATAAAATTGGTTGTCCACCAATTTCCACCATCGGTTTTGGTTTGTTTTCCGTTTCTTCTGAGATACGAGTTCCTAAACCACCAGCAAGAAAGGCTACTTTCATAATTTCTCCCGCTTTAAGCGTATGAGGCCTATACAGCCTATACAAAATAAAATAATTTTGTTAATAAGCTAATTGACCTTTACTAACTAGTAAAGATTAGCTTTTTTACCATACTCATTGTAAATATATTGAGAATAATTTGGCAAAAAGTTTTAATAAAGCTATAGTGACGTAATCACTTTAAATAAACGCTTTGTATCTAAAAAGAAATACCTAAGTTGTTTCTAGCCTTTCAAAATCAGGAAATAACTCTCTTAATGAAAACTTTAAAAAGCTGACATTGGATTTAACCAAATAAGAACCTCTTGTTTTAATTCCTGTAAATTTCGAGATATCCCTTGATTTAACCATTGTCCGATCGCATCAATTGGAGTGAATAGTTCTCCTGTTTGCCATTGAATGTTCTGACTAAGAGGGGTTATATGAGTTCCAGTTAATGTACGCAAAGCAACCATATTAGGAAAGCGCTTTTGCAAAACAGGATTTAAGTCTATTGTCTGATCTAGGTCGTCCTGACTAAATTTAATCAAAAGGTTACGACGAATACTGTAATTTTCGGCAATTAGTTGTTTAGTTTGTGGAGGCGAAGGACTAAATTCGACATCAAAAACAGGAGTAATATTAAACTGCTCCATAAAAGGAATAGCCCGATTAGCAGGATAATTATTAAAAGAAATAAGAATGTTACCAGCTCTTTCTACTTCATATAAGCTGCCAATTAAAAGATGTAGTTTACAGCCCATACTATGACCCATACCATAGATTGGTAAATAACGTTTACCTAATTTGTTAGTTTTGTGCAGTCGTTCTAATACTGTTTCCAAACGGTTTAAAACTTCACGAGCGAGCGCAAAATGATCGAAAGTATTTAAGAAAGGAGTTGCTATTATGCCGTAGCCTGCTTTACCAATTTGTTCTAATATAGAACGATAAGATATGTGTGGGGCAGTAGCCACGAATGCTCCACCTAAAAAATGTATAATTCCTATTATTTCCTGACGGGGAAGGTAGACCCAATTCCCAGATATTTCTTGCCATTCCATATTTGTTTTAGTTATCAGTTTTTTTATTTATTCATCAAGCTCAACTAGACTCGACCTGCTAAAATTAGTGGTAATTCAATAGTTTTTTTTCATGGCTCAAGTCGTTATTATAGAACTAATTCTTTAGCTGAAAACCAATAAGATAATTAGCATAAATACCTATAATATTAAGATAAATATATCAAATTAGTATATTAATTAGTATATTAATATGTCAGGAGAATCAGATTTAATTCGTCTTTCACAAAGTCATTTAAACCTGCTCAACATTTGTCCACCTAAGTTTCAACAGGTTTATTTAGACTGTATGGGTTCATTGCCCGATCCTAATCAAGAAGAAAGCATGAAATGGGGAAGTCGGTTTCACTTACTGATGCAGCAAAGAGCATTGGCATTACCGATAGAATCTTTGCTCCAAACTGATTCAGAGTTAGATCTTTGTTTGACCGCTTTGATTGATGCCAACCCCGATCTTTTACTTCATCAAGCCAACGTCTGGTATGAGGCTGAACATTGTCGTACCTTGAGTGTTGGCAAATTTTTGTTGACAGTA
>JASJDX010000376.1 GCA_030064975.1 Pleurocapsa sp. MO_192.B19 | reverse complement strand
TTAGAAGCTAAAGCTAAAGCAGCAAATTCTTCAGCAATATCGTTAATCAGATCGTTAAGCGTAACGCGATCACACTTTGGAGAAGATTGATTATCAGTTCCTCGATCTATACGAGATAAAGTCAACAAATCGGCAACCAAATTCGACATACGATTATTCTGACGCTCGATTACTTCAAGAGAGTCTTTGACTTCATTTTCTTGCCACACTGGTAATAATAAAACTGATTCGATCGTCGCTCGAATTGTTGCTAGAGGAGTTCTTAATTCGTGTGCCGCATCTCCTGTAAACCGCTGAATTTTTTGATAAGAATGGTATATAGGTTGCATTGCTAATCCTCCTAAATACCAAGCAGAAATAGCAACTAGTATTAAGGCAATGGGGAATCCTAGCAATAATATCCAGCCAACATTAGCTATAGAGTGATGGAAATCCTGCAAACTTCTTCCGACCAATAGATAGCCCCATTCCCGATCATTAGTAGTTTCTAAGGTTAGAGAAATTTGAAGATAGCGAATACCTTCTCGATCTTTTAGATCAACCCAAGATTCTGATTGAACGTTCGCTGGTAAACCTTCAGGTTGTATTCCTGCTATGGCTATCAATCGTCCAGAAGTATCCAACAAACGTAAATAGTAATCACCTCGATAAATAGCACTTAGTTGATGCCGTTCTTGCAGTGCCGCTTCGCGATCGCGATGATTTACTAGAGAACAATTGGTTTCCACAGAGCATAAACTAGGAAATAGATAATTTAATGCTGGCTCTAGTTTTCCTGGCTGTTTGAGATACAATTCTAGGCTATCATGATAAGTACCAGCTACCGATTTAATTTCTCGCTCGATTGTTACTCGATGAGTATAAGCGATCGCTTCATAAACACCAAAACTACATCCGCCGAGAATAATACTCATTATTCCTGCATACCAACAGGCTAAACGCCAGCGAGTTATTTGAAAAAGTCGATCTTGATTCACGATTGATACCAATTGGAAATAGTGACGAGAGGCTTCGGTTGTATCAGGATGTAGGGTGTAAGGACAATAAAGGTTGTGAGTCTGTTAGTTATTAAGATATATCTTTGATTTCTGTAGTTACTTTTGAAGCTGAGGCAGGCCGAATTTATTTCGTCGAATGCAATCACCTTATTGAGAGGTGATATTTTCTGGAGAAAAACGATAGCCCAATCCATATACAGTTTCAATTACATCTTCATATCCCTGTTGAGAAAGTTTACGTCTCAACAAGCGAATTTGTGCTGCTACTACGTTACTTACTGGCTCTGTATCCCATTCCCAAAGTTGCGCGAGAAGCTGTTCGCGGGTCAAAATTTGATGGGGATGGCGCATAAAATACTCTAAAAGCTGAAATTCTTTTAGGGTCAAAGTTATTTCTTGTTTTGCTGCTGTTTGATCCTCGTTCCAGACTTGATTTGTAGCGTAATCTAGAACCAAGTCACCTACTTGTAACCTTTGCGGTGTCAAGTTTGGTGATCGCCTTTGTAGTGCTCTCAATCTTGCTAGCAATTCTCTCATGCCAAAGGGTTTAACTAAATAGTCATCTGCACCAGCATCCAAACCAGCAACCCGATCATCGATACTGTCTTTTGCTGTCAGCATCAATACAGGTAAATTGTCATTATGGCTCCTCAACCGCTTGAGTAATTCAATACCAGACAAACCAGGTAACAACCAGTCAAAAATGCCTAAATTATATTCAGTTTGATTATCGTCTAAATAACACCAAGCTGCTGTTCCATCTTCAACCCAGTCAACAACATAGCCGTGTTGATGGAGAATACGCTTGATGGCTTTTCCCAGATCTAGCTCGTCTTCTACTAATAAGATTCGCATCAATTAAATAAATTTTTAGTTGCTTTTAATTATTTAAGAAATAAATTTTTATCTATCTATAAATAACTTTTTATATCTTGTAATAAGTTGAAAAAATTAAGATGAAAAAATAACTGATTTACTTTTATTAATTCTAGCGTCAATTTCATTTCTATTTCATTATTTTAGGTCAGATTAAGAAATAAATAGACTAGCTATCTAACTCAATATATTTTTAAATATTGCGGAGGAAAAAAAATGACTCGTAAACTATTTGCCTCTTCCCTAATTGCGATCGCTACAATTGTAGCTGGGGTTAATGTGATCGCTTTAAATCCAACTGAAGCAGTGGAACTGGGCAACGGACAACGAGCTTTTGTCAGGGGACCTCGTCTAATTAGTTCCGCTGCCACTTTCAGCAACAGAAATAGTTCTGCTGCTACTTATAAATTCACCATTGAAGTACCAAAAAATGCTGGAGAAGCTCTTAAAGCAGTTCAAATTACTCAGAAAAAAAATACAGATACTGTAGTCTTTAAAAACAACAAGAGTCGTGCCTTTGAAGGTAAAAATATTGCTGGGGTTTCTATTCCATTGGCCTCTATAGGAGGAGAATCACAGCCGGGAGAAACAACCGTTGTCTTTGATACTCCCGTTGAACCAGGAAATACAGTAACCATAGCTGTTAAGCCTAAACGCAATCCCTCGACAGGTGGAGTCTATCTTTTTGGAATTACTGCCTATCCAACAGGAGAAAATAGCCCTGGACTGTACCTTGGCTCTGGTCGCATACATATCGACCAAGATTAACTTCAAGTCTTTAGGTGCCGTATCGCTCTAGCCCACGCTTAACAAGACGTGGGTTAGCAGGCTGCCCGCACTAATTGTTAATGCCGCCCTCAAAGCTCTTTGGGTTCGCTTTTTCACTTGACGCTTGATGTAAATTAGCTTCGTTCTTGCTAACTTCTAAGTTAATGTTCCGAGTGTATGAAGATGGCATTGGAGATGTGGGTTTAGAGCTATTAACAATTAACACAAGCTAAATCAGGAATTACCTTCATTTCAATTGGAGAATAATCTACAGGTTCACCATCTACTACTAAAAGACCTTTTTTCGTTAATGGCTCTAGACGAAAAGAACGAACTTTATAATATTCCATATGAGGAAGGGAGAGATGTTTCCCTTTACCACAGCGTAGGAGTGCTTTTAATAGTTCAATCCGAGATGTTCCCCGTCGCATAATTAAGACATCCATTGCCCCATCATTTAACTGAGCATGAGGAGTAACGTTCATGTCATGGGCAGCCCAAGCAGTATTCATTGCCCAGAGAAAGATAAATTCATCTTTAATCACTCGCCATTCTCCTTGTTGAGAAATTCCTGGTTGATGAGAAAGCTGGCAATCTGGATGGGGAATAAAAGAAAATTTACCTTTATAAGTACGCAACAAGCAAATTAACATCAAACTATACAGATCAAAGCGCAAAGAGCCTAAAAACTTCAGCTTTTCTGATTCAATATCAACATCACTAATCAAACCCCAGGCTAAAGACAGAAAACTATAGTATTCTTTGCCATTTTGTTCTACAGAGGCGAGATCAAAAGGTTTTTGTTTGCCTTTGGCAATTAAAAAAGCTGCGTTGAGAGGATCATAAGCCTCTCCCGATAATTCCAATAAAGTTTTACATAAGCCATTTCCCGTACCTCCAGGGATAACACCGATAGGAATTTTAATTGCTGTTTGGCGATCTGGGCGACTCATTAAACCAGCGATCGCATCATGAATTGTACCATCTCCCCCCACAATTACTAACCCATCTGTGTCTAATAGATTGAGGTTACGGACAAAATTCTTAGTATCTGCGGTGCTACTAGTTTTGGTAACGGTATATTTGAGATTACTACGATCAAACAGAGGGCGTACTTGTTCTAAGATTTGAGCTCCCTGTTGTTTACCACTATTAGGGTTAACAATAATCTGTAAATGACGAGGCTTAAGGATAGCATCGACAGGTTGACCTAATAAAGTATTATTAATTGCTTGTTGCCATTGCGATCGCACTTCCAAATTAGGACAGGTAAAACAATATTCTTGAAGTCTCCTTTGCTGCTTTGGGGGCAAATTTAAACGACTATTTTTAATTACAGGATAAGCGTATACCAGTAAGCAGGGTAGTTGATCCTCTTTTTGGTTAACTAAAGAAACGCCAACCACATCATCTAAAACAAGTTGCTGTTGTTCTCCATTGATCGACCAAGATAAAGTTTTAGTCGTCAAAAAGCCCAAGGTTTCAGGTTTTTGGGGGGAAACAGCTAGCTTCTGTTGAAAAATGACCGAGAAAGTCGGCGGTTGCCAAGCAAGTCTTTTTGACTCGGTTTCCTCGCCCGAACCAATCGAGGTTTTGACACGGTTTTCCATATAAATTAATTTTAGATAAAAAAGAATTTAATTTCTCATAAACTAAAGATTAACAAAAAAGCTGAATCCCTTCCCTAGAACAAATGAGAATTAGTATAGAAAAAAACTATAGTAACCTTTAACAAACGTCACTATCATAGTTGCACCAGAAAAATTATAATAATCAGACAAGATTTAACGATTCTGGAGAAATTCTCATGGCGCGGATGTATTACGACGAAGATGCCAACCTGGACTTATTAAAAGATAAGACAGTAGCAATTATTGGTTACGGTTCTCAAGGACACGCTCACGCTCTTAATCTTAAAGATAGCGGTGTTAACGTAATTGTTGGTTTGTATCCTTCTAGTAAATCGAAAGCCAAAGCAGAAGCAGATGGATTAAAAGTTCATCCTGTCAAAGATGCCGCCAAAGCAGCAGATGTAATTATGATTCTGCTACCAGATGAAGTCCAAAAACAAGTTTATACCGAGCAAATTGCACCATACTTAACTGACGGCAAAGTATTAGCATTTGCTCATGGGTTTAACATTCACTTCGGTCAAGTTATTCCGCCCAAGTCGGTAGACGTAATGATGGTGGCACCAAAAGGACCAGGACATCTAGTAAGACGTACCTATACTCAAGGACAGGGTGTACCTTGCTTATTTGCAGTATATCAAGATGCTACTGGACAGGCACGCGATCGCGCGATGGCTTATGCTAAAGGTATTGGTGGTACAAGAGCAGGTATCTTAGAAACCTCCTTCAGAGAAGAAACCGAGACTGATTTATTTGGTGAACAAGCAGTACTCTGTGGTGGTCTAAGTGCCTTGATTAAAACAGGTTTTGAAACTTTAGTCGAAGCTGGCTATCAACCAGAATTGGCTTATTTTGAATGTCTGCACGAGGTTAAGCTAATTGTCGATCTCATTGTTGAGGGTGGTTTAGCCAAAATGCGTGACAGCATTTCTACTACTGCCGAATACGGAGATTATACTCGTGGGCCTAGAATTGTCAACGAAAGCACTCGCGCTGAAATGCGCAAAATTCTGCGGGAGATTCAGACAGGAGATTTTGCTAGAGACTTTATCCTCGAAAATCAAGCTGGTAAACCAGGGTTTACTGCTACACGTCGTCTAGAAGCAGAACATCCCATTGAAGAAGTCGGTAAAGATGTCCGCGCTCACTTTAGTTGGTTAAAAAATGATCAGTAATTGCTAACTTTAAAGCAATAAAAAATCGGTTACTATTAACCGATAATAACTAGTAATTAAGGGGAGTTTTCTCTCCTTTTTTTATGCAGAAAATCTTGATTAGATAGCTTGATTCTTATTGAATTGGACATCAATAATTTCTTGGCGAGGCAATAAACCAAGAAAAAAATCATTAATATTTGTTTTTAGTTGTTGACTCCCATTTCTATAAGGCTGTGGTAAGAATAAATCTCCAGCAAAAATACAGATAGCTGATATAGTTACACAAAACTCTACAAATAATTTCCAACGCATTACTATACTCAACCAAGTGTTTAAGTTAACCGAACTCTAATTTTTTACTTAAGCTCTTACTTCTTTTTTTATTAATAAACTAAAGTGTAAAGACTTGATAAATTAAAGCTTATATTACTCTCAGTCTAAACAAGTTAATTTGAGATAACTTCAGTATTCATACTAAAAGTAATTCTTCTTTAGTTATTAATCTTCAGAGTTTTCCCTATGAAAAAAATCCGCCCCAGAATTAACTAGAAGCGGAAAAGTATTTATTTAATTATTAAATAATGAACTAAACGAACTATTATTTTGCTAATCACGACTATTCATCGCAATCAATAGACGTAGGATAAAGACAAACAGGTTGATGTAGGTAAGATACATCGAAAGAGCCGCAGGTAAATACTGCTCATCTTCATAAGTGCGGGGAAGAATATAAAAATCTACCACTGCAACCCCTGCAAATAAAGCTACGCCAATACCAGAAATGGCAATCTCTAACCAACCAGGAGTGTATACTCCAAAGACAGAGAAAAGTAATTGTCCAACCAAAACAACCAATAAAGCTGTAACGCCGAGACGTACCGTTTGTGCTAAAGCTAGACCATCTTCTTCGGAAAGGTTAGAACCGATATTACGTCCGAGGATAAAAGTGACACCGCAACCAAGAGCAGCAATCCCCACACCCTGAATACCTACTCCTGAAGTGCTAAGAGCAAGGAAAACAATACCACTAAGGGTATAACCAGACAAAAGACTATAAAGAGCTAGTAGAGGTAAAGCGGTGCTGTTATTTCCCTGTTGAGCAACTCCACGAGCTACAAAAAAGAGAACCAATTCCGCAATCATTGCCCCAATAAAGGTGGGCATAAATAAATCTGGACGGGAAGCAATTACACCCAAACCGCCATAAGTTCCTAGAGCGGTTAAGACCAAACCCCCTCCCAAATAGGGTAAAGCGTTAGGAATTACATTGGGTCCAAGGATCGCCTGTCCCTGTACCTCCTGCATTGCTTTTCTAAAGTTACTAGTGTTACTCATGAATTTTTTGACTGAAATCTATCTTGATACTTTAAACTTGCTTATTTACCTTAGATCTTAATCCAACTATTAATTTTAAGGTGTATGAGGATTACCGAATATTACAGATCATTGGTCAATCAGTTAGTTTACGAAGTCAGCAAAGCAACCAGAAATCTTAGCTATAGATTCTGAAGTCCGTTTATTAGCAAAGGGAGTTAAAATTATCTCTCCTTTTTCTGTAACAATTAAGCCCCGTGCAGGGTAAATACTTCCCTGAGACGTTACGATAGGAGGATGTTGTTTAGGTTCGGTGGATAATTCTTGATAACTATTTTGACTGAGAGCTACGCTGGGAGTTAATTTGTTTGCCTGAGAAAATTGCTCGGACAATAAAATATTATCTGAAGCCATGGCTGCAGTTGGTTCTATCGGCAGATCGCCTCTACCTTTGAGGCTCAAGCTACTTTTTCCATCAAGGTTAGTTGCAGCACAAGCTTGCTGAACGCTTTCTTCAGGAGCGATCGCATTAACTGGTAAATCTCGGACTCCTTTCGTAGCACTGACATCAGGGGTATTAATCGATAAGTTACCATCAAATCCAAACTTAGAACTAACATCTAAGTCATTAGTCATATTTTCTGCTTCTGCTTCTCGCTCTTCTAGCCCAAAAATTTCTTGTGCTTTTATGTTAATACTGCCTCCAGAACCTTCATTAGCATTGGCAACAATATCGTTACCGTCTGCTTTAGCAGGAAAAGCAATTACAAACTCAGCATTAATATTGACATTTCCACCATTAGCATTATTAAAAGCTTGTGCCGAGATTTTGCTATCTCCCTGAAGAAATAACACATCATCTATTTGTAAATTGATATTACTAGGCTGCTGTTGTGCTTGACCAAATTCTGTCTCGGCAATTAATTGACTCTGATTATCTAAATCAAGAGAATTAGCTGTAATCGCCAGATTTCCCCCATTACCTCTTCCTTGACTATCTACTGCAACCTCCCCCCCATTAGAAATAAAGAAGTTTTTAGGTGATTCGATTTGGATATTCCCTCCATCACCGCTAGAAACACTAGTTGTATTGGCAAATAACCCTGTATTGGGTTCTAATCCTTGTAGGGTTACTTCTCTAAAACGCAACTCTTCGGTGGGTATGGGAGCATTATCGCCATTAATAGTAATTTGATCGGTAACATTCAAAGTTATGTTCCCCGCACTACCGTCACTGTTCGTCCCTGTGACAATTTTGCCTCCAGTAACTAACTCAATATTTTGGGCATTGATCTCAACTTCTCCACCTGGGGAACTATTTTCTGTGAGGGAATTGATATTTGAGCCACCTGCAATGGTTAGAGTATCGGTATCCACGCTAATATCCCCTGCTTGACCAGTAGCATTACTCAGGGAATTACTAGTTATCTCAGAAAAGTTATCTAGGGAAATAATCCGAGAATTAATAGTGATATTTCCTGCATCTCCAACATTGCTCAACAAAGGAGGAATCGGATCGCCTGTATTACTGATGATATAGCTGCCTGTGTTTAGGAATAAGCCATCTGCATCAATCGTCACAGCCCCTGCATTACCCCTTCCTTCTGATACTTGACTGACAATTAAGCCATATTCATTTAAGGAAATGTTTCCAGAGGCATTAATAATAATGTTGCCTGCATCGCCAATACCTCTAGAATCAGCTAGTAAGGAAGCTCTAGTCTCCTGAGACTCCCCTGTTAAAGATAAGTTAGTAGTGGTAATTTCAATATTACCTCCGTTACCTTCGCCAACTGGTGCAACTGAAGTTAAGAAAAAGCTACTGTCTTCTAAGGATATATCTGTCAGAGCTTGGATAGTGATGTTACCTGCATTGCCTCGTCCTCTTGTGTTGGCTAATATCTGAGAACGATTCCCTTGAGTTGCGTTTCTCAGTAATAAAGAACCTGTGGTAATGTTTATATTACCTGCATTTCCGACCCCTTCTGGTGTAACGCTCGTTTGAAAATTACTGCTTGCTAAAATAATGCGATCGCTTGCTTCTATATCAATATTACCTGCATTACCTTCCCCTGAAATATTAGTAAATATAGAAGAGCCTTCGCTTAAAGTTAGAGAACCTGTATTGACGTTAATATCTCCACCATTGCCAACAGCATTAGGCAATATTTGGCTTTTTATTTGTGCTGTTCTGTCTAGGGTAATATCTTCTGAAACTTGAAGTACTATATTTCCTGTATCGCCGTTACTCTGAGCAATAGTCGATATTCTAGAGTCATCAGCAAGAGACAAATTCTGGGCTGTAATTTCAATATTTCCTGCATTACCAGAGCTATTTTCACCCAAGTTATTTCTAATTAAGCTACCTGATTCTAAAGCAATAGTTTCTGAGACATTAATCGCAATATTCCCTGCTTGGGTTTCTGGGGTAGAAGCAGCAGAATTAATCCCAGCACTAAATATACTAGCTTCCGATAAGGTTAAATTGCTAGCATTAACAGCGAGCTGGCCACCACCTGTTCCGTTAACATTTACTGTTGCGCCATTACTTAACGAGATATCTGCTAAGGATAAATTACTAAAATCTAAGTCTAAATTTTCGTCGAATGTAACTGTCCCCGCCGCTGATACAGCACCTAAATTAACTCTGCCTCCTAAGGCGTTTAAGCTACCACCATCGATATTAATGTCACCACCGAGTAAACTCAGGTTTTTTCCTGGTGATACAGTCAGATTTGAGCTTTGTACCCTAACATCCTCTGGATTATCGCGAAAATTTAATCCTATTGGTGCATTCACCGTCAAAATTGGCGTAGCAGAATCATTAGCATTAAATTCCACATCATCAGGAAATAAAATACTATCAGCAGTACCACCATAAAATGAACCGCCAATATCTAATCTTGCCCCCCCACCAAAAATAACCCCCGCAGGATTGATTAAAAATAAGTTGGCATTATTAGCTCTAATTAAACCATCAATAGACGAGATATTTCCCCCAGTAACGCGAGAAAAAAT
>JASJDX010000375.1 GCA_030064975.1 Pleurocapsa sp. MO_192.B19 | reverse complement strand
AATTCTTCTAACTCCGATTGATCTGATGCAGATGTAGTTTGGGCGACAAAATCATTGCTCAACTCTTCAGACGGCAATTCCTCATCAGCAGTTGCTTCCAAATTGAATTCTTCTAACTCCGATTGATCGACCGAATCGCTCAATGCGCCGATTTCAGAGATGGAATCAGAAGATTCTAACTCGGATTGATCTGATTCAGATGTAGTTTGGACGACAAAATCATCCCTCAACCCTGAAGATTCCGATTCCTCATCATCAGTGGCGTCCAAATTGAATTCTTCTAACTCCGATTGATCTGATGCAGATGTACTTTGGGCGACAAAATCATCCCTCAACCCTTGAGATTCCGATTCCTCATCAGCAGTTGCTTCCAAATTGAATTCTTCTAACTCCGATTGATCTGATGCAGATGTACTTTGGGCGACAAAATCATCCCTCGACTCTGGAGATTCCGATTCCTCATCAGCAGTGACGTCCCAATTGAATTCTTCTAACTCCGATTGATCTGATGCAGATGTAGTTTGGGCGACAAAATCATTGCTCAACTCTTCAGACGGCAATTCCTCATCAGCAGTGGCGTCCCAATTGAATTCTTCTAACTCCGATTCAGCTGGTGCAGAGGTAGTTTCATCGACAAAATCATTGCTCAACTGTGGAGATTCCGATTGAGCATCATCAGTGGCGTCCCAATTGAATTCTTCTAACTCCGATTGATCTGATTCAGAGGTAGTTTCCTCAACAAAATCATTGCTCAACCCTGAAGATTCTAATTCCTCATCATCAGTGGCGTCCAAATTGAATTCTTCTAACTCCGATTGATCTGATTCAGAGGTAGTTTCCTCAACAAAATCATCCCTCAACCCTGAAGATTCTAATTCCTCATCATCAGTGGTGTCCAAATTGAATTCTTCTAACTCCGATTGATCTGATTCAGAGGTAGTTTGAGCGAGAAAATCATTGCTCAACCCTGAAGATTCTAATTCCTCATCATCAGTGGCGTCCAAATTGAATTCTTCTAACTCCGATTGTTTTAAAGAATTAATTAAATCTTCTGCTTGTAGATTAGAGTTTGTTACGTCTCCATCTAATTTTACGTTAGATTCGTTATCAATAATATTTGCTACTTCTTCTGATTCTAGTTTATTAATATCTTCAGTTTTTTGAGATGATTGATTATCAAATATTTCTAACTCAGATTCATTTAGAGAACTAATTAATTGATCTACTATTTCTGTCTCTGAGCTGTTTTCTCCTAGATCAGATTCTAATTGTTCCGAATTAGTAGTAAATGGATTGGTATCTAATGGAAAATATTTTTCAGTTTCATTTGGTTTTTCTTTATTTTCTGTAAATTCTTGTTGAGATAATAATTCACTGTTAAATACTTCTATATCTGATTCATTTAAAGAATTTACTAGCTGTTCAACTTCTTGAACTGAATTTACTCTAATTATGTTTAAAGCTTCTTGTTCTTTTTCATCTTCATGAGTAAGATTAACAAGACTTTGTTCAATAGGTGATATTACTTGGTCTAATTGTGCTTGTTTAAAGGAAAGTTCTTCTACTTTTTGTTGTAAATTATTTTTTTCTAATTCTAAATTATGTTTAAAATTTTCTAAATCTGCTATGTTATTATTTAATTCTTTCTGTTGCGTTTGACTTGCTGTAAGTTGACTATTAGTAATTTCTAATTCTTTTTCTTTTGATTGTATTTGGTCACTTAAATTATTATATTTTGCTTCTAATTGCTGTTTCTGACTGTTTAAATCAGAGACTATACTTAATAGTTGATTTTGTTCGGTTTGCAAAGAATTAATATCAGCTTCTATCCCTTGCCTCCTAGCAGTAGCTTCATTACAAGATTGCTGTAATTGTGCTTCTTGACTACGAATTTCTGATATTCGATTATCTGATAAGTTATTGTCTTGGTTATCATGAGAATCTTTTTTATTGTTAGTAACTAAAGCTCCCGCTACGCAAGCCATAGAGCCTACCGCACCAGTACCCATCAAGGCTTTTTGAATATTATTATCTTTAACTAACATTCCAATACCAAAGGTTGCACCAAAAGCAAGGGAACTTAGCAGAATTTTATTAACAACTTTAGCTGATTCCATATTTATGTAAGTTCAATATAAGTTAACTTATTTCAAGAAGTTGTGTTTTCAGGCTAGTAGCTTTTTGTGACTACTTGACTTTGGTAAACTTAGCAACCAAGGGCTTATTGATTCTGAAATACTAGAACTTCCTTAGTCTTATATCTAAGAGTTCCCAAATGTTTACTTAAAATTAACAAGTGGACTCATCAGCACTAGAATACCGAGATATCTAAATTGAGATTTACAAAAGATTTACAAAATCAGTTCTCAAAAATTACTTTGATGTTTATATAAGTTGTCGTAAAACATAAGAATATCAGCGTATTCACTATATTTAAGCTAAATATTTATAAATTAGTTTATTTTATTATTTAGAGCAATACACATAATAAAAAGAAATAAATATTGGTCGTTGACTGGTAAATGTGTTCTTGAAATCTGAAATAAATAACAAATCAGTTTAAGATAGTGATGGCGTAATAATACTTAATATTTATTGTAACTATGGCAGCAAAAGTCGAAATATATACCTGGAGTAGTTGTCCATTTTGTATTCGTGCTAAAGGGCTACTGGACAAAAAAGGGGTTGAATATAGTGAATATTGTATTGATGGAGATGAAGATGCTAGGGATAAAATGAGAATGAGAGCAAATGGTAGATCGAGTTTACCGCAGATTTTTATCGACGATCGCCATATTGGAGGATGCGACGATTTATACGAGCTAGAAAGTATGGGAGAATTAGAACCTCTATTGTAGAGATGTGTGACCAAGCTGTACTTTATTAAGTTAGAAGTACAAAGCATTTACTTAAGGAAAACAGCGTGAAACTCGCATTTATCATCGATCCGATCGCCAAATTAGATCCAGGACACGATAGTAGCGTTGCCATGATGGAAGCAGCGCAGATGTTAGGTTATCAGGTTTGGATAACTGAAGCTAATCAATTAAGCATAATTGGGGGGAAAGCTTGGGGATATTTACAAACAGTCAACCTTCAACCTGTGGAGCTAGTTGATGGACATTGGCAAGCAGAAGCAGATTGGTATCAGGTTGGCAATAAAGTTTTGACTTGTCTAGAAGAAATGGACGCTGTGTTTATGCGTAGCGATCCTCCTGTTACTGTTCCTTATTTGTATACAACATACATACTAGATTTAATTGATCCTAACCAGACATTAGTGGTTAATTCTCCCCAGGGATTGAGGACTGCTAATGAAAAAGTTTACGCGCTTCAGTTTACTTCTGCAATTCCTGAAACCATTGTTAGTCAAGATAAATCGGTAATTGCTAAATTTGTTGAGGCTAAAAACTCTGCTGTTTTGAAACCTCTGGGGGGCAAGGGAGGAGAAGGAATTTTATTTTTAGAAGCGGGCGATCGCAATTTTAACTCTTTAATTGAAGTTAGCACTCAACAGGGGCGTGAACCTGTAATGGTTCAAGAATATTTACCTGCTGCCAAAGAAGGAGATAAAAGAATTATTTTGTTAGATGGTGAGGCAATAGGGGCGGTTAATCGTGTTCCTAGTGGCAATGAATTTAGAGGAAATATGGCAGTAGGCGGAAAGGCGGCAAAAGTAGATATCACCGACAGAGAAAAAGAAATTTGTGCTTTGGTTGCACCTCAATTACGTGCTGATGATCTTTATTTTGTGGGTATTGACGTCATTGGTGGCTATTTAACGGAGGTTAACGTTACTAGTCCCACGGGTATTAGAGAAATAGATCGCCTTAATAACGTCAGTTTAGGTAAGCAAGTAATGGAATGGTTAAAGAACAAAATATCTAAGTAGTCTCATTGGGCGCGAGTAAGGTAAGAAGTAAGAAGTAAGAAGTAAGAAGTAAGAAGTAAGAATTTATGCACGCATTGTCAATTCCGACTTGGATAGTTCACGTTTCTAGCGTTCTTGAATGGGCTGCTGCTATTTACTATATTTGGCAGTATGGAGAGATTACAGGCGATCGCTCTTGGCATAATTTATCATTTGCCATGTTACCCGCTTTGGTTAGTGCTATGTGTGCCTGTACTTGGCATTTCTTTGATAATACCCAGTCTTTAGAATGGTTAGTTACCCTACAAGCATCAATGACGGTAGTAGGAAACTTTACAGTTTGCATTGCCGCGTGGGGAATTTGGAAAGCTTCTCCTCAAAACGAAATCAATACTCCTAATCCCAAATCAACAGTAAACCATGAATAAAGACAGTTTATTTGCCATTTCTTTGTTTCCCTATCTTGGTTTTTTGTGGTTCATGACACGTTCGGGAAAAACACCCCGTTTAGCTTTAATTGGCTTTTATGTCTTGTTAATTTTCGTGGTGGTGACAATTCCTGCGGGTATTTATGCCAAAGTACGTTACGGTGAAACTTTAGCCAATGTAGATTGGTTACATGGAAGTGCTGAGTTCTTTCTGACGCTTTCTAATATTTTGGTCGTTTTAGGTTTTCGTCAGGCAATCATCAAGCTAAAAAACCCTGAACAGTATTGAACCCAAGCAAGTTATTAATTTGCCTGGGTTTATTTATATACTGACCTTATATATGACTTGGTCAGCGTTATTTATGTTCTATAGTTTAAGCTGCCTACTTAACTGGCAACTGTGATCTCAATTACGAAGCTATGTGATCTAAAAATAGCTTTACGCTAATCAAGCAAAAGAAGATTCAAACCATCTGATTTTCTTGGCGGAGATAGGCTTCAATAAAGGGATTGAGATTACCATCCATCACGTCATTAATATCAGTGGTTTCGGTTTCTGTTCGTAAGTCTTTTACCATTTGATAGGGATGAAAAACATAATTACGAATTTGATTACCCCAGGCAGCTTCTACCATATCGCCACGAATTTCAGCAATTTCTTGCGCCCGTTGTTCTTCGGCAATAATCAGTAATTTGGCTTTTAATAAAGCTAAGGCTCGTTCTTTATTTTGTAACTGAGAACGTTCTTCAGTACAACGTACAGCAATTTTTGTTGGTAAATGGACAATTTGAACGGCAGTTTCTACCTTGTTGACATTTTGTCCTCCAGCACCACCAGAACGTGAAGTTTTGATTTCTAAATCCTTATCGGGAATTTCAACATCAAGATCTTCATCTTCAAGGTTGGGCATAATTTCTACCCCTGCAAAGCTAGTCTGCCTTTTTCCATTAGCGTTAAAGGGAGAGATTCTGACTAGGCGATGAGTTCCTTTTTCTGCTTTTAAATAGCCATAAGCATAACGTCCGTCTATTTCTAAGGTAGCAGATTTAATTCCTGCTTCATCCCCTGGGGAGGATTCAGCTAAACGGACTTTGTAACCTTGTTTTTCGCTCCAACGAGTATACATCCGCAATAGCATTTCTGCCCAATCTTGAGCATCTGTACCTCCTGCACCAGCATTAATAGTTAAAACTGCTCCTTTGGTATCATAAGTGCCAGACAAAAGCTGTTGTAATTCCCAAAGTTCTAGCTCTTTTTCTAGTTGCTCTAGGTTAGTTTGGGCTTCTGTTGCTAAAGCTTCGTCAGATTCTAATTCCAGTAATTCAGCGATCGCTTTACTATCTTCTAGGGTACTTTGCCAATGCTGATATTGTTCTAGATTGGACTTGAGATCGTTTAATTCCTGCAAAACTTTCTGGGCTGTATCGCGATTGTCCCAAAAGTCAGGCTGGGCTGCTCGTTGCTCTAAATCTTGAATTTTAGCGGTAATAGCGGGGGGGTCAAAGATACTCCTGAGTTTTACCCAGGCGTAGAGACATTGTTTCGATGGTTCGTTTTAATTCTGATACTTCCATTGAGGGAATTGTTTGACCTAAATTATCTACTAATAGTAATTATCTATTATTAATCACTTATTAATCACTTCTATGTAGTGGCTCTCTAATAAAAAAGCCCCTTGAGTAAACCGAATACCCCAATAACCACCAGGGCGACGATCTATAATTACTCCTTTTTCTCCTACCGTTAGAAGATTCGGAGGGCGTAACATGGGCATGGGTTCTGCGGTTTTAATGTAGGCAGGTAAAGCGACTATTTTAACGTTATCGCCTACTTTAATCTTTTTCTGTTCATTATCCATAGTTCATTAATTCAATTCTGGTAATTCAATTCTTGCTGATTGCGAACAATATTTTCTGTCATTTCCGCTAACTCACTGAGTTCTATTTCTAACTTGCTGGCTTGTTTTTGATAGTTTAGCTTACGAGCGATCGCAGCACGGGCTAAATCTTCGCGATCGCTTTTTAGGGCTTTTTTGGCTACTTGCTCCCAAGCTGCGACTTCGGCGATCGCTTTTTGGTATTCTGGCTGTATCCGATCCCAAACTGATTTAATATCTGTCAAGGCTTCTGCTAATAGCTGCTGAGCATTGCGACTATCTTTGCCTTTAAGTGCCTGTTTAATTGGCTCATATAGCTTAGAGGTATCAAGTTTACTGATGTTCGGTAAAAAATCTTTAATTTGTTTACTGTCGCTTACTCCTGTTTTACACCAGCTAGCAAAATGTTCGCAATTATTAAACAGTAAATTATATTCGCGCTCTCCAAGTCGGCTTTTGGCTCTTTCTACCACTACATGAGGAATATAGCCAAATCCATCACCATATTCGGCAACATATACAGGGTTTCCCCTACTAAACGTTTCTAGAGATGTTCTTTCAATAGTTTCGCTGGGCTTGCGATAATGAATTACTGTACCATCACCGCAGTCAATACCATGATGTCGATATAGTCCATCTAGCTGCCATAAATTTCGATATACGTAAATGCAATCGCCTTTCGCCATTAGATATTTTAGTTGTTGCTGAGTCCTAGTTCTCGTTTTAGTAAATTAATCGACTTCTCGGCAATGTAGCTATCAGTACGAATTACATCGGGAATCCGAATTAAATCCTCTCGCATGGCGACAATCTCTGCTTTAACCACATCATAACTAGCATAGCCAGCAATAATGGTATGAGCCGCCCGAACAACTGCCTTAAGGCGATCGCGATCGCTAACAGAAGATGTTAACACCAATAAATCATCACCCCGTTGACTATTAACAATACTAGAAGCAATGCTCAAAGTTCCTTGACTAAGGCTAACTATGCCCAAACAAGCTTGAGAGGGTAAATCTTTAATTATTGCTAATTCTTTATTGTAGTCATACATATCAATGGGAATGACGCGAAAAGAATTTGGCGGTACAATCGCTAGCACTTCTTGAATAAAATAACGATTAGTTACCAATGTACCAAAGTTAATTTCTGCCAAAATTTGTGGTAATTTTTCTAATTCAATTAATTCAATATCGATTGATAATGAATCCCGTAATTCCTGCTGCATAATTTCCCCAGCGCTGATGTCTCTTTGGGGTACAGTCACAATAACGCGATCGCAACAGCTAATCCGCCAGTCTATTTCTTCGAGGATCATTTCTTTAATCTGAGCTAAAGTATAGCCAGATTCCATAACCCGATCAATACTTTCTTTAATCACATTAACTGAGCCAACCAGAGGAGAGTCTGAGTTGATTGTGCTTTCTCGTTCGTGGGCTTTGACGTAAATTCCTGAACCAGCCACCGATTCTACTAGTCCGCTTTCTTCTAATTGCTGATAAACCTTGCTAATTGTATTACGATGTAGTCCTGTAATCATCGCTAATTGTCTGGTACTCGGTAAACGATGAGCAGGGGGATATTGTCCAGAAGCGATCGCAAATTGAATTTGAGCAAATAATTGTTTAGAAGCTGGTATGTCACTATCTGACTGGATTTGAAAATTCAGCATTGAAAAATAAGCGAACAAAAGAACTGACTTTTATGTGCGCTATTGTATGCGGAAACTCAGCAGTTTTTCTGAAGAATTAATAATCTTTTGTAAAAAATATATTGCTAGTTGTTGAACTATCACTCATTAATCACTTAAATATCTCTTAAATAAAAGTATTTTGCTATTTTCCATATCCTACATCTAAATCGATTGAACCGCTGTAATTTTCAGGTATTTGCTGACTCAGAAAATATTCCAAACTTTCTTTCTCCACTTTATAAGGAGAGCTAAAAATGAAAATTATTTTAGATTTTTTAAAATTACTTTTTTCCAGGATGATATTGAAATTCTGTTGCTTCAGGGCATTGCGATATTGTTCAATCGATTCAGAAAATATTTTTTGCTCAATCCCTGTAATTTCAATTTGGTAAATAGTCCTTCGCTCTAGGAAATAAATTAAAATCCAACCTACCAGGGTTGACACTGCGGCAATATAAAGCATTTTTAAGCCACAACAAAGACCAATTAAAGCGGTTAAAATCAAACGTCCAGTTTGAGTTGAATTTCCTGCATTAGTCCTAAAGCGCATTAATCCTCCAAGACCAAAAAAAATAAACCCCAATTCTGGGCCATAATCTGCAACGGTAGCCCCCACAAGAGAGCCAATCATGGCATAAAAAAGGAAAGTTTTAGGGGCTTCAATTTCCTCAATATTTTCTTTTTTACCAAAGGTTTGAGGATGAAAAGCAATAATCATGGCAAAAACTATTGCCATAAGGAGAGAAATTACATAGCCTCCTAGTTGACTAAAGCCCATGTAGTGTTCTACAAAGCTATTCATCATAGATGATGTATTAGAGCCTTGAAAAACATTTTGAGTAACTGTATTCTCTTGACTATGTACAACACTTCCGTAAAAAGTAGTTAAAAATATAACTAAAAAATAGCTGAATTTAGTAAAGGCACGCATAAATCTAACCTTTTAAATAGACTAAATTATACTGCTTCGTAACCTAACATAATCAAAATTTTCGTTAGTATTCAGGTGCTTGCAAAGATATTGCTAAGATGTTCAAGACTCCGTTTGTTGTCTTGGCTCAAATCAACAGAGGAGTACCCGCATTTCTCACAAACTTTGCGATCGCAATCGCTGAAAGCCTTATGAAATCTGGGGTTGAACCTGCTTAAAATGAAGCTTTTAAAACTACACACTGTCGAAACCCTTACCCTGCTTGGATTTGACTGGGCAAGGATTATAGCCTCTATAAAGATATTTGTGAGAAATGGGGGAGTAGAAGGTCAAAGTAATAAACGTCCTTCGATGTCTGATATTAAGGATTCTGGAGATATTGAGCAGGACATGGACTTAGGGTTACTGCTTTATCGAGATGAGTATTACAATTCGGATACCAATGATAAAGGAATCATGGAAGTCATTGTTGGTAAAAATAGAAATGGCTCAACTGGTACTTGTAAGGTAATGTTTAATCCTAATATTGGTAAATTTAGCAATCTGGGAAATAACGCAAATTCGTACTAAGATGATTTTTGTATTCATTTGCGCTGTTGAGAGCAAAAATTAAGACTACACTCTGAGCTAATTTTTGCTAGAGGTATTCAAATCCATTGCAGACCAATCGCCCGAAGGAATAAAGCTAGCCCAATAATAGGGATGCTGATAATCTTCACTTGCTAACATTTCCTTTTGAACTTCATGTAATACTGCGCTACGTCCTTTATTATTCTTCAATTTTTGGTAGTAATTTACCATGAGGTCTTTAGTCGCATTATCATCCACCTTCCATAGACTAATTAGTTGACTTTCACTGCCTGCGAGAACAAAGGCCAGCAATTCTCATTTTAAAAAAGTAACAAGCGATACAGACAGAAATCAAGTCATGACAGGTATATAAAATGCGATCGCGAAATAGCATTTCGCGATCGCATTTTGTTTCTAAAGAATGTT
>JASJDX010000374.1 GCA_030064975.1 Pleurocapsa sp. MO_192.B19 | reverse complement strand
CCCTAAATCTTTTTCTTGATAGCGAATAGTAAATAACCCTGCATAAATATCTGTTCCTTCAGGCAAAACTAAAGTGTCTGTTCCCTTTAACGGACAACTATCTACTTTACAGCGATCGCTTTTGAATGCTACCCTAACTATTTATTAATTAATAATTTTCGTTTGGTAGTCCTAAAGATGTAAAGAATATCAGCAAAGGTAGTTATTGCATTTTCACTGAGAACACCTAATGTAATGTTGTTGTCTGGTGTACCAATAGAGGTGAAGATAAGTAGAAGATCATTTGTCATATACTCAACTCCTGTTTTATTTCTGGTAATGCTGTAAAGTTACTTACAAGCCTAGAAATAGCGCATTTGTACTTGTAAATTAGTTTCTGCACCTGTGACAAGTACTGCGGACTCTCCAAAACTCGGAGGACTTGTTTGAATCTGTGGATTTCGAGAAAAACCAAATCCCTCTTGGGGGATACCTAAAAAATTACGATTAAGTTCGCCATCTCCATTAACGTCATGAAAAATAGCTAGAGCATAAGTACCAAGATGCAAATTTTCAATTGTTAATTTTGGCGATCGCTCTTGAATAGAAACACATTTTGCCTGTAAGGTATTGTCACTACTATCGGGAAATCCTTTGCTTTTGGCAAAAATGCTATAGCAAATTTGTCCTTTCGCTTCTTGTAAACCATCAATTTGTACTTTTATGACGCTATTGCTACTGCTATTTGCCTGGGGCGCGAAGCACAAACACCCACCTGTAGCTAGCAGCAATAAACTAGCCGACCATTTTTTCATGATTTTTTATTTGATAAATTAGATGAGTAAAACTTTATAATGGTTAGATTTTTGATTATCGATGAGTTTCGATAACTATAGTATCAACGGTTTCTGCTTTGGAGTCAGCAGGAATTCTAAAATCAAGCGATCGCCCTAAATCTTTTTCTTGATAGCGAATAGTAAATAACCCTGCATAAATATCTGTTCCTTCAGGCAAAACTAAAGTGTCTGTTCCCTTTAACTGGCAACTATCTACTTTACAGCGATCGCTTTTGAATGCCACCTCAGTTACTTGATTATTTTCCCAATCATATTTATTGGCTTCGACAAACGGCAAAGGAAAGGGAACGAAGCCTAAAGCACCATTTAAAGCACCTGAAACCAGACCATCTTTCACTTTGGTTGTATGTGATAGTTTGATTTTATTAGCTTTTTTTTCAATCCGAACCCATTCATCATCTTCCCCAGAACGGTCTAAGTTTAATTTAATAACTTGAAGCGGTGGTTGTTGGCATTGAGAATTAAGCGGAAATTTTTCACAGAAAGCACTGCGATTAATTTTGTATATTTTTGATTCTGATTTAGTCGATGTGTAATTTTCACAGCGAGAATTAAGCGGAAACTTCTTACAGAGAGTATCGCGCTCAACCTCTTGGGTAACAACAGAAGAAATGATGAGGGTGTTAATTGCCATAGCACCAGCTAAAGCTAATATCGATTTATTAATGACCTTCATTTTATGATGTAAATATTATGGTAAATAATTGCTACACCATCAACAATACTGGTAGAGATCTAGCCGTTCAATTACCCACAGTCATGTATTTACATGACCACAGTCATCTACTCGGAATGCTATAGATGCTATAAGGTATTGATAATTCTTCTAACTCGGCACTATGGTAATGAAGAGCAATCCAGTTGCTAATTTGTCCTCCTCTTTGATTCGGAGACTACGCTATTTGGAATGGCTATTTTTAGCGGTTCATTTGATGCTGGCAATAACCGCAGGTGGCAATGAACTGTCCTTAAACCTAGCTGTATACGGAATTTTTCTAGTTTTTAGCTGGAAATTACCCATAAATCATTCCCTAAGGTTCAGACAAGCCTATATATTATTGGCAATGCTATCGATCGTCTGGGCTAATTTCTTAGATGTCAGTTTAGATTTATTAGTTTATTTATATATCGCTAAAAGTTTTTTTCTAATAGGCAGTAGAAGCACTATTTATATTACTATCCTGACTGGGATAGGTTGGACCGCTAGTGAATGTTTCTCTGAGATCGATGAAATTCAACAGCTAGATTCAGGGCGTTTTGAGCCACCGTTTGGTTTTGATTCTTACGATCTGAATATGATTTTTATCTTTACACTAGGAATTTATATAGCAGTTAGCATTTTTACTATCTTCTTTAGTTCAGTAATTGTTGCCGAACATGAAAGCCGTAAACGAGCAGAAGCTTTAACCGAACAGGTAGAAATTTTGGCTAAAAACTTAGAAAGAACGAGAATTGCTCGTGATATCCATGATTCTTTGGGGCATACTCTCACCAACTTAGATATCCAGTTAAAAGTGGCTCAGAAATTGCGCGATCGCGATCTTGAGCGAGCTTTTCAAGCGGTAGATACGGCAGCGATGCTTTCTTCCCAGTGTATTGAAGATGTGAGCCATGCAGTACAAACCATGAGGCGTAATGATTTTAATCTCGATCGCGCTTTACATAATTTAATTGAACAAATCAGAAACGATTGCGCTTTACAAGTACAGTGGGAAATCAATTTGCCACAATTAAGTTTATCTACTTCTCATCAAATTTACTGCGTGATTAAAGAAGGATTGATTAATATCCAAAAACATGCTCATGCTTCGAGAGTATTTTTTCAAGGATACTCAACGAGCAAGCAAATAATTTTAAAACTTGAAGATGATGGTGTTGGTTTTGATTTACCACAAGTTCATTCTGGCTTGCCCGAACATGGGGGTTTTGGTCTTCGAGGTATGGTTGAGCGAGTGCAAACCATCGGTGGTAAATTGAAGCTCGATAGCGCACCAGGCAAAGGAACACAAATTGTAGTTATAATTCCGCGATGATTAGATTATTAGTGGTAGACGACCAAGATATTTTTCGTCAAGGTTTAGCTACTTTGCTGGCTACAGAAGTAGATTTAAAAGTGGTAGCACAGGCGAGTAATGGCAGAAGCGCGATCGCTTTAACCGAACAGCTACAACCAGATGTGATCTTAATGGATATACAAATGCCCATCTGTGATGGAGTCACCGCCACTCGCGAGATTTGTCAACGTTATCCTTGGATGCGGATTTTAGTATTAACCACTTTTGACGACGATGAATATATTGGACAGTCTTTGCAAGCAGGTGCAAAAGGTTATCTACTTAAGCGAAAGTCCTCCGAAGAAATGGCAGTAGCAATTCGGGCTGTTAATCGAGGCTATGCTCAATTAAGTCCAGAAATCGCCCCTAAAGTTTTTGCTCAAATTAAACCTGTTCACTCAGAGAATACTAAATATTTAGATACACTTAGCCCTAGAGAGCTAGAAGTTCTGCAATTAGTTGGTCAAGGTAAAAACAACCGTGAAATCGCTAATACCTTACATTTGAGTATTGGCACGGTGAAAAATCATATCACCCAAATCTTAAGCAAATTAGAGATGCGCGATCGCATTGCTGTGGCTCTCTGGGCACAAGAAAACTTAAGAGCCGTCTTATGAATTAAATATTGCGGCTTCAAGTTGTGCGATTGCTGTCTCTAAATCATCGTTAACAATTTTCAAATCAAATTCATCACTGGCAGCAATTTCTTCTCTAGCAATTTCTAAACGTTGAGCAGTAGACTCTTCTGAGTTTTTCCCCCTGCTTCTAATTCTTTGCTCTAATTCTTCTATCGAAGGAGGCAAAATAAAAATGCGCCTTGCATCAGGGAAGATGTTGGCGATCGCCCTAGCCCCCACTAACTCTATTTCCAAAATTATATAGTTACCCTTCTCGATTTGCTCGACAACTTTTGTTCTAGGCGTACCATAATAATTACCAGCATATTCTGCCCACTCCAAAAAATCTCTTTTAGCGATCGCTGTCTCAAAATTCTCCTTACTCATAAAGTAGTAATCTACTGCTTCTATTTCTCCTGGGCGGGGTTGCCTAGTGGTAGCCGAAATAGACAGTTGAAGTTGAGGATGACGTTGTAACAGTAATCTTACAATCGTCCCCTTCCCCACCCCACTAGGCCCCGTAATTACGATCAGTTTACCTGGGTTATCTGCTGACATTAATGATAATCTGATGTTAGCTAAGATTCTTTGTTAACTACAAAGCGATGAGCTACAGTCTCGGGCTGTATTGCTGACAATACCACATGAGAAGAATCTGTGATAATCACGGCACGAGTACGACGACCATAGGTTGCATCTATGAGTAGACTTTTTTCTCTGGCTTCAGTAATAATTCTTTTGATGGGTGCAGACTCTGGGCTAACAATAGCGATAATACGATTAGCCGAAACAATATTACCAAAACCAATATTAATTAATTGAATATCCATGATTATTTGCGAATTGCTACTTTTACGGTAATTTATCGCCAAGTTAGAAAATATAGTTTTAATACTATAGTTAAAAACCGTGATTTACAAGCAAAACAAAGATGTAGACGATGTTATTTAAGGAAATTTTAGCTTTTTCTAGCAATCGAAACATTTTGTAGCCAAAATCACAATAATTTACTTAATAATTTAAACTTTTATTCCCTTTTACTGCTATGCAACCAGTTGATTACACCACTTTAATGGCAACCCGTGCAGAACTAAATCGAGATTGGATACCCTCTAAAATTGAGCAGGTATACCAGCGCGATCGCTTTACTATTTCTTTAGCTTTACGTACCCTCAAGGCTAAACCCTGGCTAACTATTTGTTGGCATCCTGAAGCTGCCAGAATTAATATTGGCGATCCACCACCCCGCGTTAAAGATACTTTTACTTTTAGCGATCAGTTACGTCATCAGCTTAAGGGTTTGGCTTTAATTGACATCAAAGCGATCGCACCTTGGGAAAGGGTACTAGATTTACAGTTTGCTCAACGTCCAGGAGAAGAACCACTCTGGCATTTATATGTAGAAATTATGGGCAAATATAGTAATGTAATTCTGACCGATGCCGAACAACAAATTATTACCCCCGCCCGTCAAATAAGTTCTGCTCAATCTAGTGTTCGTCCCATACAGACTGGTCAACGCTATGAAGTACCCCCAGCCCTTACTGGTACTACCCCCAAATTAGAGGAATCTAGGCAGCGATGGCAAGAAAGGGTAAGTCTAATTCCTGGGAGTCTCAAACGTCAGTTACTCAAGTCTTATCGTGGTTTAAGCCCCAAAGTAGCAGAGGAAATTATTCTGGTGGCGGGATTGTCTCCCCAACAGACTACCGATACTCTCCAAGTCGAACATTGGCAGGAGTTGTTTAGTTATTGGCAAAAGTGGTTAATGGTATTAGATCGCAATCAATTTGACCCTGGTTGGTTAAGTAATGGCTATACTGTTTTAGGCTGGAATAAAATCAAATCAGTAGATCGAGTACAAACTTTACTCAACCGCTACTATACCGAGGAAGTTAATCGACAAAAGTTTAAACAACTACACCATCAGCTAAACCAAAAGTTAACCAATCTCCTGAAAAAGCTCAACGTCAAAGCCAATGTTTTTCGTCAACGTTTGCAACAGTCAGCCGATGCCGATCGCGATCGCTCCTCAGCAGATTTACTGATGGCACATCTCCATCAATGGCAACCAGGAATGAAAGTAATTAGCTTAGAAGACTTTGAGACAGGTCAACCAATCAAAATAAAACTTAATCCTGAAAAAAATGCAGTCCAAAATGCCCAAGCTTTATACAAAAATAGCCAAAAACTTAAACGAGCCAAGGACGCAGTTGTACCTTTATTAGCAGAAGTAGACGCCGAAATTCATTATTTAGTTCAAGTGCAAACATCTCTTAATCAGTTACAGAGAGAGCAACAGACGACTGGCAGTTCAGAAGATCTTGAGGCATTAGAGGAAATCAAAGAAGAATTAATCCAGCAAAATTATCTGACAGCCGAACGCCAAGGAGATAGTCGGAAAGTAGATCGGGATTCTCAACCCTATCGCTATAATGCACCTTCAGGATGTGAACTGTGGATCGGTCGTAATAATCGTCAAAACGATCTGCTTACTTTTCGCACTGCTGTTGAATACGATCTGTGGTTTCATACTCAAGAAATACCAGGTAGCCATGTTTTGCTGCGTCTAGATCCTGGTGGAGTTGCTAGCGAAAAAGACCTCCAATTTGCAGCTGATATTGCAGCCTATTATAGCCAAGCTCGTGAAAGCGAACAAGTGCCAGTAGTTTATACCAAACCAAAAAATGTCTATAAACCCAAGGGGTCAAAACCAGGAATGGCAATCTATAAACAGGAAACCATTATCTGGGGAAGACCTCAAGTAGCCAAGGAATATGTCGGGAGCATCGATTTTAAAGACTGAGATCACACAACATAACAATCTCTTATCGTAAAATCTGCTTAGAGTGTAATATATTTATTGTTTTTTTACAAAATTACGGTATCTTCTGTTACAATTCTTAAGTAAGTCATAAGATTAATGGTTGACTCGTTTGGGAACGTGCAACTAAAGATTTTTCCAGGCTTAAACAACAACAACATTTTATCTAGCCAGCGATCGCGTCGCTGGTATTTTTTTTAGGAGATAATTTATTTATTATCTTTAAGCTGGCATCCCCATCATGAGCTATGAAAAAAAAGTAGACAGTAACCTAGAAGTATCGCAAGTAGAGGAAGAGGAAGATTTATTTGACTATGCTTATGAGCAAGCAGGAAGTATTCCAGGGACGCTCAAGATTGAAAAAGATGCCGAATTACCTAAAATTGTGCTGATTGACTACAATAGCGATCGCGCCGATCGCCTTGGTGATTTAACCCCCGAAGCCTGTGCTAAACATTTGGATACTGATTCTGTATCTTGGGTTGATGTTAAGGGTTTAGGTAGTGAAAATATTTTACAACGGCTAGGAAAGGTATTTAATTTACACCCTTTGGTTTTAGAAGATGTGGTTAATGTTCCCCAACGGCCTAAGGTAGAAGACTATCCCCAACAACTAGTGATCATCACCCAAATGGTTGTTCCCAAGCCATCAGGAACAGGATTTTGGTTGGAACAAGTTAGTTTAGTAGTAGGTAAAAACTATCTATTAACTGTACAAGAAAAGCCAGAAAAAGACTGCTTTTTACCTGTGCGACGGCGAATTAAATATAAAAAAGGAACAATCAGAAACATGGGAACTGATTATTTAGCTTATGCACTGTGGGATGCGATTATTGATGGTTTTTTTCCTGTCTTAGAAATTTACGGCGAAAAAATTGAAGATTTAGAAGATGAGGTTATTTTTAATCCTAATGATCAAAGTTTAGCCAAGGTATATCAGATCAAACGAGAATTACTCGCCCTGCGGCGGGCAATTTGGCCCCAAAGAAACGCCCTCAACACTTTAATTAGAGATGGTAGCAAAGTAATCGATCCAGAGATTCTAGTCTTTTTAAGGGACTGTTACGACCATACAGTGCAAATTATCGACATCATCGAAACCTACCGCGAACTAGCTTCTAGCTTAACTGATATTTATCTTTCAGCTATTAGTAACAAAATGAATGAGGTGATGAAGTTGCTGACGGTAATTTCCAGCATTTTTATTCCCTTAACCTTTATTGCAGGTATCTATGGCATGAACTTCAATACCTCAGTTTCTCCCTGGAATATGCCAGAGTTAGACTGGTATTGGGGCTACCCTCTGTGTTGGATATTAATGCTGGCGACGGCAGCTAGTTTAATTTATTTTTTTTGGCGACGGGGTTGGTTTGAGAATTTCTCTAAAATACCCAAATAATCAATGATGTAGTTATGGCTCAGATCGGGAATATTAAGAATATAGCTATTGCCGATCTGCGATCTAAAAGTTAGTCATATTATTTTAAAAACTAATAACTGAAAACTAATAACTATCAATCAAGCTATTATTTTTATGACCTTTATGGGTTCTATCTTAAAAATCAAACCTAAAGAATTAGACAATCGTAGTGTTGGTACACAACTTCAGGCAATTCCTATTGCTACAGTAATTAGTTTAATTCTCTTTGGGGGTATTGCTTGGCGTTTGAGTTATCTACAACTCCAACAAGGAGAGCTTAATCAGCTAAAAGCCGAAAAAAATCGGACTCGTATTGTTCCTAAGCCACCTGTTAGGGGGAGTATTCTAGACAGTAAAGGCAGAATTTTAGCTACCAATCGTCTGTCTTATTCTGCTTACCTCTGGCCTAAAGCGCAAAAACAGAGAGATTGGTTAGCAAACCGCAATATTATCGCCCAGATACTCGAAATTAATCCTGAAGATCTCCAGCAAAGAGTTGAAGCAGCAGGATATAACTATCCCAGTTTAATTCCTATTGCCCGTAATCTTACCCCTGCCCAAATTACAGCCTTTGAAGAATATCACTCCCAATTAAAATGGGTAGAGATTGATGCGGGTAAGGTAAGAGACTATCCTCAAGGTAAACTGGCAGCGCACATTTTAGGCTATACAGGAGAACTTAACCAAGAAGAATTACAACAGAAAAAGTCTGAAGGTTATCGTCTCGGAGATGTTATGGGCAAAATGGGGGTAGAGTCTGCTTATGAAGCTAAACTCCGAGGGAAATGGGGCGGTTTGAAATTAGGTGTTGATGGTGCAGGGCGCATTGTTAATTTGCTGGGAGAAGAGCCAGCCAAAGTAGGACAAGATATTACTTTAACCCTAGATGCTGAGATCCAGAAAGCTGCTGAAACAGCTTTAGGTACTAGACGAGGGGCAATTGTGGCACTAGACCCCAATAATGGCGCAGTATTGGCGATGGCAAGCTATCCTAGTTTCGACCCCAATGTTTTTTCTTCTCCTATAACCACCAAAGTTTGGCAAGAGTTACAGTCTCAGGGGAATCCTTTTTTAAATATGGCTTTGCGTGGTTTCCCTCCTGCCTCTACGTTTAAAATTGTTACCGCTACTGCTGGTATGGAATCAGGAAAGTATCCCCCCAATACTATTCTGGGTACATATCCCTATTTAAGTGTTGCTGGGACGAGGTTTGGCGAATGGAATAAAAGCGGTTTTGGCCCGATGGGATATGTGTCTGCCTTAGCTTGGAGTAGTAATACATTTTTTGGTCAGATTGGCCGAGGAAGTGGGGGCGAAAATTTAATTAAATGGGCGCGAATATATGGTTTTGGCAAACCAACGGGCATCGAATTAAAAGGAGAATCGGTGGGACTAATTGCCGATGATGCTTGGAAACGTCGCAATTTTGATAACTGGGGTTGGACAGTAGGGGATACGGTTAATATGTCTATTGGTCAGGGATTTACCACCGCAACCCCTTTACAAGTAGCTGTCATGTTTAGTGCGATCGCCAATAATGGTTATCGGGTGCAACCCCATTTATCTAAGGCTGATAGTCAAGCTAAAGAAGCTCAAAAAGTTAGTTTAAATCTTAAGCCGACAACCCTTTCGACAATTCAACAGGGATTGAGAGCCGTAGTAAATGGTGGCACAGGGTCAAAACTAAACTCTCCTGATATTCCCCCAGGAGCGGGTAAAAGCGGTACAGCAGAAGCACCTCCTGGCAAGGCTCATGCTTGGTTTGGAGCTTATGCACCCTTCGATAAACCAGAAATTGTCGTGGTGGCTTTTGCCGAGCATTCTGGAGGAGGAGGAGGATCGATTGCTGCACCGTTAGCCAGACAGGTAATGGAAGCATATTTTAAATCGACAAAGTAAAGCAAGTGGCATTGTTGACAAGTTAACGTTGCGTGTTGTTTGTCAACTAACTTTTAGCTTTTAGCTTTTAGCTTTTAGCTTTTAGCTTTTAGCTTTTAGCTTTTAGCTTTTAGCTTTTAGCTTTTAGCTTTTAGCTTTTAGCTTTTAGCT